>JAFLSH010000003.1 GCA_022511055.1 Prevotella sp.
CACGGAGTTTTTGGCAATACTCACGGAGTTTTTGGGCAAAAAGTGGTGCTTTTTTTGTCGGTTTTTCACCCATTTCTCTAATAGACTTTAGGGTGCGATGGCCGCCCGTCGTTCTGCCAGATTTGCCGCTCGGCTTTGCCGCTTACCTAACCAAGAATCCAGCTGGAACGGCGGCGAGAGACGGCCGAACAACAGCAGGCAGAGTTTTCTGAAAAAAAAATCTGCCTGCTATCTATTATTATAACAAGTAAAATTGGTTACTTGACAACTACCTTTTTGCCGCCGACAACATAAACGCCCTTCTTGCCTTTCAGGCTACCATTCACTTTCTGACCAGAAAGTGTGTAAATCGGAGCATTTGTCTCCACAGTCTCTATTGCACTAACACCCGTGGGGTCGTCACTATTTTCTTCGTATCTTTCCCACCATTCGCCATTATGCCACCAGGCAATCCAGCCTTTAGCCTTGGCTGCTGCTACTTGTGCCATAGTACAGACATTACCTTCATCCGTCTCTTTGCTGTCATATACATAGAAGCCACTATCAACTACCCGCTGTGGCAGGCTGGCTATCAGTGCATCCATTGCTGCCCCCTTAATTTGGTTGCGATAGCACTCGAAAGGTGATTCTAATGCCGTACATTCAGACAAATCTAAACTCGTCAGTCGGTTAGCTTCACAACGCAAGCCGTGCAATGTCACACATCCTGACAAATTCAGCTCCGCCAGCCGATTATTGCCGCAATACAAGTAGTACAATGCCGGATTGTTTGACATGTCCAAAGTTGCCAATTGGTTACCAGCACAAAATAACCCTTGCAGCATGGGATTGTTTGACGTGTCCAAAGCAGTCAATTGATTGTTAGTACAATGCAAATATAATAACACTGGATTGTTTGACACATCCAAAGAGGTCAACTGGTTATCAACACATTGCAATTCTGTCAGTGCCGGACAGTCAGACACATCCAAACTCGTCAACTGGTTGTCTTGACAATACAAAGATGATAGTGCCGTACAACCCGACACATTTAAATCTGCCAGCTGATTTTCGTTACAAGACAAAATTGACAGCGCCGTACAACCCGACACATTTAAATCTGCCAGCTGATTTTCGTTACAAGCTAAACTTTCCAGGGCTGTACAGCCTGACACGTTTATATTTGTCAGCTGATTACCGAAACAAGACACATATCGTAATGCCGGACAATTAGACACATCCAAAGTCGTCAGCTGGTTTCTGGAGAAGGCCAAAGTTGTTAGCGCCATACAGTTAGACACATCCAAAGCCGTCAAAAAGTTGAATTCACAGCTCAATTGTTGCAGCGCCGTACAGCCCGACACATCCAAAGTTGTCAGATTGTTATTCCCACACCCCAAAGAAATCAATGCTGCATTCTTTGATACATTCAAGCTCCTCAGCCCAGCCCTGTCACAGTTCAAAGATGTCAGTGCTGTGTTCTTCGACAAGTCCAAAGAATCCAAAGCATTATATCCACAATTCAAATCGGTCAACGCCGTAAAGAACTCAATACCCTTTAGGCTGCGAATGACCCAATCATAGAGATAAATAGAGGTTATCTCCTTTATTTCTTCCTCTGTTATTACTCCATCTTCACCATAACTCTGCCTAAGCAGATAGGTACGGAAACGTTCATCAGGGAAATTTGTCTCGTTGATTTCAACATCACCCTGCGCCGAAGCTGCCAACGGTAGGCCAAGAAAGAGAGCGAGGGATAAAGACCTGACTTTCATCATAAATGTTGTTTTCTGTTTCATTCTCTTGTCTAATTTAATGACATGTTTGTCTTATAAGTTGTGTTACACTAATATCATCTGCAAAGATAGTAATATTTCGCAATACGCCCAAACAAAACCGTTACTTTTTGCGGTTTTCCGCTTTTTCAAGCTACCAGTCGGCCAATTTCGCCTCGGCCTCAATGCGTTTTTCGGTCTTGTCGTCAAGCGCGGGGAAGAAGTCGATGCCGGTCAGGCGCTCCACCTCGTCTACGGTGCATACGGCCTCCTCCATCAGCTGCTTCTTGCCCTCGTTACGATAGATGAATCCAATGGCCTTGGGCGTTCCCTTGCGGCAGAGTACCACCTTGAACAGCCGGTCGGGCACCCACACACGGTTGCGCCCGATAGTCCGCTGCTGCGCAGCGGGCTGGGTGTAGAGCGGGCCGCAGACAATGTCGATGGCGCCGTACTTCCGCGCCCACTCGCGGCAGAGCATCTCCACGTCGTTCCACTCATGGCTGTTCAGCCCGTGGTTTTGCGGGCAGATGTTAGTCAGCAGAAAGCTCTCGGCCATGGCCTGTGCAGACCACTTGTTGTCGCCCGCCGGGCACAGGTGTCCGCGGTCGTAGCGCGAGTTGTAGTAGTCCTGATTGGTGGCGCGCGGCTCGGCCACGCTGGTGTCCTCGGTGAACTGTTCGTTCTGCCGCGAGTGGCTGCCGCGGGTGTGGTCGGCCGTCAGGTGCCACGCCACCCAGTTGGGGCAGCGGGTCGTGCTGTTATACGAAACGGTGTAGCCCAGCCGTGTCAGTATCTGCTCCGGGCGGTCTTTCAGCCGCGCGGGCAACTCGTATCTCACTACCTGCTGCTGGGTGTCGGTCATGGTAGCCGCCTTGGCATCATAGAAGCCGCTGACTTCCTGTACGCCCGGCACGGCGCTCTGCCGGCCGTTCCTGCAAGCAGTCAGCGCGGTCAGCAACAGGGCGGCGGCCAACAGGGGCAGCCGCCGGGCAGCCCCGCCCATCAGGGCGCGGCAGGCGGCAGGCAGGTTTGCTGCCGCCAGTGTATTCATCTTGTTGTTCATTGTTCTTCAATCATATTGCCACTGCGGTCGAACAGGCTGCGGTCGGCCAACAGCAACGTCACGGCAAAGGCTATCACCGAGGCGCAGAGGCAGCCCACGCACAGCAGCACCGTCAGCTTAACCGCCTCAACGGGCGATACGCCGCCTAACAGCTGCCCCGTCAGCAGGGCTGGCAGCACGAAGAGCCCCATGACCGAGAGATTGGCCACGGCGGGCAGCAGCAGCGACTGCAAGGCGGGTCTAACGTAGGGCATCAGGGCACGGAAATGAGACAAGCCGTTGCCCAGCAGCGTGTAGTATGCCTGCGTGTCGGATTGCATGGTCTTGCAGAACGTGCCCAAGGCGCGCACACCGCTGGCCGCCACGTGAGCCAGCAACACTGCCGACACAGGCACGAGCCACTGGGCAGAGAGGGGGCGCTCAGGCCGAATGACAGCCAGCAGCAACAGCGCGCTCATGACTGCCACGCCCGCCAGCAGGCCCAGGGCTGCCGGGGCGAACAGCCGCCGCTTGTCAAGCTCGGCACGACTGACAATGACCCAGCCGCCAACGCCCGACATGACAAGCAGCCACAGCAGGTTGAGCCACAGCAGGTCGAAGTGGTAGAGTGCCTTTACATATGCCCCCACCATCGCCAGTTGAACAACCATGCGAAGAGTGCCAGCCAACAGCTTGGTCAGCAGGCGGGTATCGCAGACATACAGCAGGTAGGCCAGCGGTGCCAGCATGCCCGCTAATCCTAACAGCAGACTAAGATAGGTGATGGTCATTGGTGTCAAGCGTGATTAGTTTGTCAGAGATACTTTTATATTCCTCGCGGCAGCTCATCACCGCCACGGTGCGCCCTTCGCCGGCCAGCGCCTTCAGCACGCCGAGCAGCTCGGGTGCCGGGTCGTCGGCAATGACCACGCGGCGGGAAGCCAGCGGCGGCAGCTCAGGCGACACATCGACAGGCGGCACGGCCGCGGCAGGCGGCTCGTCAGCCGGCCACCAGACTTCATCCAGTCCGCGCAGCTGGCGCTCCCGCGGCTGCCATTGCTCGGCGGCAGCCGGCCGCTGCTGCGGCACGTAGGCCATCAGCCGGCGGAGGTAAGGCGCGGAAAGCGGGGTGAGCAGTGCGCCATCGAGGCTGATGAAGCCTGCATCGAGCGGCTGAAAGCCCAGCATGACACGCGCCAGGAGCGTCTTCCCAGAGCCGGCAGCGCCTGTCACGCAGGTCAGCTGCCCGTCCATGGCTATCATCGAGAAACCTGACAGCAGCCGGCGGCCTCCAACGGTCAGCGAAGCGTCTTTTAATTCCAGCATAAAGTGATATTTTTGTGCAAAGATACGAATAATTCACAATTATTTCGTAATTTTGCGGCAAAAATATGACTATGAACGAAGAAAAAGGCAGATACCCGTGGCGTATGCCGGCTGAGTGGGAACGCCAAAGGGGCGTTCTGCTGGCCTGGCCACACGCGGGCACAGACTGGGCGCCCATGCTCGAAGAGGTGTTGGACACCTATCGGCAAATGGCCGTCGAGATTGTCGGCAGCGGCGAACTGCTGTACGTGGTCTCGCCAGAGCCGCTGAACGAGCCTGCCTTGCGGTCGGAAAAGGTGGTCAACATGGTCTGCCCGACCAATGACACATGGGCCCGCGACTTTGGGGTCATCACCCTGGTGCGCGCCGCTGGCTGTCAGCACACCGACAGCGGGGTCCCGCCCCACCGCTGCGCCAAGATGCTCGACTTCTGCTTCAACGGCTGGGGCGAGAAATTCCCTGCGGCGCACGATAACGCCATCAACCGCCGTTTCTTCGACACCAACTTCGCCGCCCACGAAACCCACTGCTATGCTGACCTGCAAGACTTCGTGCTTGAAGGGGGAAGCATCGAGAGTGACGGGCGGGGAACGGTGCTGACCACCTCGCAATGCCTGTTGGCACCGCACCGCAACCAGCCCATGACCCGGCACGACATAGAGGAACGGCTGAAACGTGACCTCTGCGCCCAACGCATCCTGTGGATAGACCACGGCCACCTGACTGGCGATGACACTGATGGGCATATTGACACGCTGGTGCGCATTTGCCCGAATGACACGCTGCTCTACGTGGGCTGCAACGACCCTGATGACGAGCAATATGCCGAACTGAAGGCCATGGAGGCACAGCTGCAAACGTTCACTACGCCCGAAGGCCAGCCATACCGGCTGCGCAAGCTGCCCATGCCCGACCCCATCCATGATGAAGAGGGTCTGCGGTTGCCCGCAACCTATGCCAACTTCCTGATTCTGAACGACAGAGTGCTGCTGCCCACCTACGGCCAGCCCCAGCACGACCAGGCAGCCCGGCAGACGGTGCAAGAGGCATTCCCAGACCGCCGCGTGATTGGCATTGACAGCCGCAGCCTCATCAAGCAGCACGGCTCGATACACTGCTGCACCATGCAAATTCCACAATAACCCAGATATGAAAGAACTGAAAATAGGCTTTCTGCAACAGCACAACACGGCTGACACCTCTGACAACATCAGGCGGCTGACAGACGGCATTGCCGACTTGGCGCGCCGCGGCGCACAGCTCATAGTGCTGCAAGAGCTGCACAACTCGCTCTATTTCTGCCAGACGGAAACGGTCGGCAACTTCGACTTGGCAGAGCCGATACCCGGCCCGTCGACAGAATGCTTCGGCGAACTGGCCCGCCGCCACGGCGTAGTCATTGTCTGCTCGCTGTTCGAGCGCCGGGCCGCCGGGCTCTATCACAACACGGCCGTAGTCATGGAGAAAGATGGCAGCATAGCCGGAACATACCGAAAGATGCACATTCCAGATGACCCGGCCTACTACGAAAAGTTCTATTTCACCCCCGGCGACTTGGGCTTCCACCCCATACAGACCTCAGTCGGCCGGCTGGGTGTCATGGTGTGCTGGGACCAGTGGTATCCTGAGGCCGCACGGCTCATGGCGCTGCAAGGGGCAGAGCTGCTCATCTATCCCACGGCCATAGGCTACGAGTCGTCAGACACACCCGAGGAACAGGAGCGCCAGCGCCGGGCCTGGCAGACCGTGCAGCGGGGCCATGCCGTGGCAAACGGGCTGCCGGTTGTGGCAGTCAACCGCGTAGGGCACGAGCCAGACCCCAGCGGCCAGACAAACGGCATTCAGTTCTGGGGCACTTCGTTTGTGGCCGGCCCACAGGGCGAAATCATCTACGAAGCCCCAAACGACCAGGAAGACAGCACGATTGTTGAAGTGAACATGGCACACTCTGAGCAGGTCAGGCGCTGGTGGCCTTTCCTGCGCGACCGCCGTATTGATGAATACACTGACATTACCAAACGTTTCATTGACTGAATCTTATGCTAAGACTACCGATAAGACTCCTGGCAACAGCCGTTGCCGCCCTGACTGCCTTCAGCCTGAAGGCACAAATCGAAGTTGAGCCTTCGTTGCAGATTGACATGGTCAGCCACTACATGTGGCGCGGCACCGATATGGCCGGTGTCAGCATACAACCCGCAGGCAAGCTGAGCTGGCAAGGCTTTTCGGTGCAGTTGGGCAGCAGCATGGGGCTGACCTCTGATGAACTGCAAAAGTTAGACCTCACGGTGGGCTACAGCGCCTATGGATTTAACATTGGCATTACCGACTATTGGTCGACAGGCATTGACTATGCCGGGCTAAACCGATATTTCTACTATGACCCCAGGCGCAGCGCACACCAGTATGAGGGGAACATCGGCTATTCCTGCCCTTATTTCTCGCTGCAAGCCTACACCATGTTCTGGGGAAATGACTACAAGTACGAAACAGAAAAAGACTACAAGCAACGCGCCAACGGCAAGCGCGCCTACTCCACCTATCTGGAACTGCGCGTGCCGGTGTACCTGATGGGGCTTGACTGGGATTTCTCGGCAGGTGTCACTCCATTCGAGAGTGCGGGCTACACCACCAAGGAGATGGTAGACTTTGGGCAGGGCGAGGAGCGTGCCAACGTAAGGAAGCATTTCTATGCTGATGGCCCTGCCTGCATCATGCTCTCGGCCAGGGCTACGAAGAATTTCACCCTCGGCGACATTAAAGTGCCTGCCTTTGCCGAGATACACACCAATCCCTATACGCAGAAAGCCCAGTTCCTGGTGGGAGTCAGCGTGATTCCCTTCTGAGAAACAGGGAAACAGCCTCCCCACAGAGGCACTTTCAACCGCATATGGCAACAGAAACAAGACAAAACAAGATATGGCAAACAATTTAAGATTTCAGGTCGTTGGCGAAGCCTTCAAGAAACAACCCATAGAAGTGAATGCGCCCGCGGCGCGGCCTTCCGAATATTTCGGGAAGTATGTCTTCAGCCGTGAAAAGATGTACAAATATCTGGCCAAAGATGTCTATGACCAGCTGATTGATGTGATTGACAATGGAGCCCGCCTCGACCGTTCCATAGCCGATGCCGTTGCCGCCGGCATGAAGCAGTGGGCACAGGAAATGGGAGCCACCCACTACACCCACTGGTTTCAGCCCCTGACCGAAGGCACGGCCGAGAAGCACGATGCCTTTGTGGAGCATGACGGCAAGGGCGGCATGATGGAGAAGTTCTCGGGCAAGCTGCTCGTGCAGCAAGAGCCTGATGCCAGCTCGTTCCCCAACGGCGGCATACGCAACACGTTTGAGGCGCGCGGCTATTCGGCATGGGACCCTACATCGCCGGTCTTCATTATTGATGATACGCTCTGCATACCCACTATCTTCATCGCCTACACCGGCGAGGCGCTCGACTACAAAGCGCCGCTGCTCAGAGCCCTGCATGCCGTGGGCAAGGCGGCCAAGGATGTCTGCCAGCTGTTCTATGACAACGTGCAGAAAGTGCAGGTGAATCTGGGCTGGGAACAGGAGTATTTCCTGGTCGATGAAGGTCTTTACTCGGCGCGCCCCGACTTGCTGATGACCGGCCGCACGCTGATGGGGCACGAAAGTGCCAAGAACCAGCAGATGGATGACCATTACTTCGGCACCATACCCGACCGTGTGCAGGCGTTCATGAAAGACCTTGAAATACGCGCCCTGGAGTTGGCCATTCCCTGCAAGACCCGCCATAACGAAGTGGCACCAAACCAGTTCGAGCTTGCGCCCATCTTCGAAGAGTGCAATCTGGCCGTAGACCACAACATGCTGCTCATGTCGCTCATGAAGCGCATTGCCCGCAAGCACGGCTTCAGGGTGTTGCTGCACGAAAAGCCCTTCGACGGCATTAACGGCTCGGGCAAGCACAACAACTGGAGCCTGTCGACAGACACTGGCATTCTGCTCCACGCACCTGGCAAGACACCAGAGGAAAACCTGCGCTTTGTGGTCTTTATCGTTGAGACACTGATGGCAGTCTACCGCCACAATGGCCTTATCAAAGCCAGCATTGTCAGCGCCACCAACGAGCATCGCTTAGGCGGCAACGAGGCTCCGCCGGCTATCATTTCCAGCTTCCTCGGCAAGCAGCTGACTGAGCTGCTGGAAAGCCTTACCTGCACTCCCTCTCCGAAAGAAGAGGAAGTTCAGGGGCTGATTGACTACTGCATGGCGAAGTTAGGCAGCTACACTCCCCTTTCCCTCTGGAGAGGTGAGCGTGGCGAGGCTTTCGTTGACCTTATCATGGACAATACCGACCGCAATCGCACCTCTCCCTTTGCCTTTACCGGCAACCGTTTCGAGTTCCGCGCCCCCGGCTCCAGCGCCAACTGCGCTTCAGCCATGATAGCCTTGAACTCTGCCATGGCCGAGGCTCTGAACAGCTTCCGCCAGCGGGTCGACAGCCTCATGGAACAAGGCGAGAGCAAGCTCTCGGCCATTCTCAGCGTTCTGCGCGATGACATTGAGACCAGCAAGCCCATCCGCTTCGATGGCAATGGCTACTCAGACGAATGGGTGGCCGAGGCAGCCCGCCGCGGCCTGGATGTAGAGAAATCGTGCCCCATTATCATTGAGCATTATCTTGATGAGAGCAGCATCAGCATGTTCGAGTCGACCAAGGTCATGAATCGCAAGGAGCTGGAAGCGCGCAACGAGGTGAAATGGGAGATGTACGTGAAGACCGTGCAGATAGAGGCCCGCGTGCTGGGCGACATGGCCATGAACCATATCATACCAGTCAGCACCCACTACCAGAGCCAGCTCATCAAGAACGTGCAGGGCATCAAGGATGTGTTCCCCGCCGAGAAAGCCTTGCGGCTTAGCGAGCGTAACATGAAACTTATCGAGGAGATAGCAGAGCGCACGGAACGCATAGAACGGCACGTGGAGGAGCTGACCGAAGCCCGCCGCGTGGCCAACCGCATCGGCTCCATACATGACCGTGCCGTGGCCTACCACGATACGGTCTGCCCGAAGATGGAGGCCATACGCAACGAAACAGACCATCTCGAAATGATTGTCGAAGACGGTCTGTGGACACTGCCCAAATATCGTGAACTGCTGTTTATCAGGTAAAGTCAGGGCAGCCACTTTTCCTGTGTGGGAAAAGTGGCTGCGCCGTATTCAGCTAACCTTTTGAGCCGCTTCCATAGAAGCTGGCGTACCACTCGGCAAAGGCTCTCAGACCATCACGCAGCGAGGTGCTGGGCTTAAAGCCGAAGTCGCGCTCCAGCGCCGAAGTGTCGGCGTATGTAGTCGGCACATCGCCCGGCTGCATGGGCACTAACTGCTTATGAGCCTCAAAGTCATAGTCCTCAGGCAACACGCGCGCCCTGATAAGCTCCTGTTGCAGAATGTCAACGAAGTTCAGCAGATTCTCCGGGCTGTTGTTGCCAATATTATAGACTGCGTATGGCGGCAGCGGCAGCCCATCTTCGCCCTGATGGCGCTCAGGTGCGCCCTGCATGATGCGCACCACGCCTTCCACAATGTCATCTACGTATGTGAAGTCGCGCATGCAGTTGCCGTAGTTGAAGATTTGAATGGTCTCCCCCTTCCGCAGCTTGTTGGTAAAGCCAAAATAGGCCATGTCGGGCCGGCCGGCGGGGCCGTAGACCGTAAAGAAGCGCAGACCCGTTGAGGGAATGTCGTAGAGCTTCGAGTAGGCGTGTGCCATCAGCTCGTTTGACTTCTTGGTAGCCGCATACAGGCTGACGGGATTATCAACCTTGTCATCCGTGGAGTACGGCACCTTCTTGTTCGTGCCGTAGACCGATGACGAACTGGCATACACCAGATGCTCAACCGGGTTGTAGCGGCAGGCTTCCAGGATGTTATAGAAGCCAATTAGGTTCGACTGTATGTAGGCATCAGGGTTGGTAATGCTATAGCGCACACCAGCCTGCGCCGCCAGGTTCACCACCACTTGCGGCTTGTATTTCTCGAAGATAGTGTCGATGGTCTGCTTATCGGCAATGTCACCCTTGACAAACACGTAGTTTGTGCCATCAGGCACCAGCCGGTCTATCTCTGCCAGCCTATGCTCTTTCAGGCTGACATCATAGTAGCTGTTCATGTTGTCAATGCCAATGATGGTAGCGCCCTTCACATCCTTGAAAAGACGCTTCACCAGATTCGAGCCGATGAATCCTGCCGACCCGGTAACAAAAATACACTTGTTGTCTAAACTAATCTTTTCCATATTTCTCTACTGCTTCGTAATACGTGTCCAGCGACCCTATGTCAAACCTTCCCGCCGACATGGGCCAGGCGTGCATGGTGGTGTGTTCCACCATATAGTGCGCCAAATTGCCCGGCGCATCTTTTCCGCAGCCGTTTTTCACGGCATTCCGCACCAGTTCCAGGTCTTTTTTCAGGTAAACGTAGAACGGCGGCACTGCCCAGTGGCTCTTGGGCTGCAGCGGCTTCTCTTCCATGCCCAGCACCCGGTTGTCAGAGTCCAGCTCCACCACGCCTGTTCGCTGCAACTTCTCCAGAACGGGCTGTTCGTGGCACATGATGCACGAAGTCTGCTTCTGCATGGCATAGCTGACGAACTCACTGAACGAGAAGAACAGCAGATTGTCTGCCGCCACGACCAGCAGGTCATCGTTCAGCTGCAGCAAGTCCATGGCATAGAGCAAATCGCAGACCGCCCCCAACCGCGTATCGTTTGTTTCCGTACCATCATCGACGATAGTCACGGGATTCCGATAGCTGAGGGTCTGTTTCCACTCCTCAAAGATGTGCGCAAACTTGTGGTTGGTAATGATGATATGCTCATCTATCGCCTCTATGCGGTCTATATCGTCAAGCATTCGCCCGAGAATCGTGTTCTGCCCAATCTTCAGCAGGGGCTTCGGGAAGTTTCGGGTCAGCTCTCCCAGCCGGGTGGCATAGCCTGCCGCTATCACAATGTTCTTCATATTGAATTCACACAGATTATCAGTCCTCTACAAACCGTGCGCCGTCATCTGGCTTCACAAAGTAGCACTTGAAGGTCTTCTCATACTCCGGGAACTGCTCCAGATAGCGCTCTGTCAGCACACGCTCTATATCCTGCTTATAGGCAGGGTCGACTATGGCGATGCAGGCCCCTTTGAAGCCCGCCCCCGAGAAACGGCCGCCCCAGACACCGGGCAGCTGGCTCATAATCTCATAGATGGCTATCAGTTCCGGGCTGCCGCACTCGTAGTTGTGGATGGAACTCTCACACGAGTCAAACGACAGCTTGCCAAACAGCTTCAGGTTGCCCGTCTCCCACGCCGTTACGCCTTGGCGCACGCGCCGGTATTCGCTATAGAAGTGTTCCGCCCTGCGGGCAAAGCGCGCCGGCATGGCTATGCGGGTCTTCTCGAAGGTTGCCTTCGGTATGTCGCGCAGGAAGGTCTTGTCAAATGTGCGCAGCGGCTGCTCCGTATAGGCCAGCATGTTCCATGCCGCTGTCTTGCACTCATAGACCCGCAGGTTATAGTCACTGTTGACCAGGCTGCGGGTCAGCCCCGAGAAGAAGATGCCCAGCTCAAAGTCAGGCATATCGGGATTTTTCTTGATGATACGCCAGTCATTCGAGTCACAGTCAAGGAACAGCAGCCCGTCTTTCCGCCCCAGCGCAATGCAAGCCTGGTCCAGCAGGCCGTTGTTCAGCCCTATGTACTCCCGCTCGGCCTCAGAGGCTATCTGCGCCACCTCAAACGGCTGCAAGGTGATGCCGTTAGCCTTGGCAAAGGCCATGACATAGGCTATCAGCACCGCCGCACTCGACGAGAGACCGCCCACAGGCAGCGAGCCTTGAATGACACCATCAATGCCGTGGGTCAGCTGGAAGCGCTTTCGCAGTGCATACTTGGCACCGCGGGCATAGTCGCCCCAGTGACGTTCTTTGACCTGCGATGGCTTGCTTATATCAAAACTTGCATTACCTTCAAACGTTCTGGACTCTAAGTTCACCAACCCGTCTTCGCGCACGTTAAACCACAAATCGACACCTTTGTCAATGGCAAAGCCAGTCACCAGACCATGCTGGTGGTCGACGTGAGCCCCAAGGGGGCAGACGCGATAGGGCGAGAAGATATGGTAAGCGTAATCTGCCATATTTTACACTATTAATTAAAGTTTCAGCTGCAAAGGTAATCATTTTCAAATAAAAAATTGTAACTTTACACCATATTTTTCAGAAAAAACAAAATTCCCGCCTATCAATCGGCACTACGCACACCACGCGTATATATAGTAGGGAAACAAACTAAACACCCCACACCCTCAACACCCCCGACACCCAACTTAGGTGCTGGGGGTGTTGAGGGTGTGGGGCTGTCAGCCTGTATGGCTACTATATATGCGCGCATACGCGCGCGAAAAACTTTTGTAGGAATTAAGGAGTTAGAGAAGTTATAGGAGTTAAGCCGTATGTTCTACCCGAAATTTTTGGTTATTTTCAAGATTCGGTGACTATTTTCCATAAAGTACCGAGTATTTTTCGTAACTCGGCACTTTAGCCACAAAACTCACGGAGTATTTTCAAATAGTCATGGAGTAATTTTCAAAACTCATGGAGTTTTTGGCAATACTCGCGGAGTTTTTGGGCAAAAAGTGCCGCTTTTTTGTCGGTTTTCACCCATTCCTCCAATAGACTTTAGGGCGCGATGACCGCCGACCTTCGCCGCCGACAACGTAAACGCCTTTATTTCCGTAGTTGGCTGAACGATAGTTGTTGGGGCATCGCCATCTATCTACGCATTCTTCCCAAGAGCAACCGTCAATCTCCCAACACACTCCAACCTTTGGCTTCGGCTGCTGCCACTTGCGCTTTGGTGCATACATTACCTTCGTTTCCCTCGCTATTGTCATACACACACAAAGTGCCTTTTTCCTGTTGAGGCAAGCTGGCAATTAGTGCATCCATTGATGCTCCTTTAATCTGGTTGTTGTAGCAATACAAACCTGTCAATACAGTGTTCTTTGACACATCTAATGCCGTGAGCTGGTTGTTGCGGCAAGACAACGCCGTCAGTGCGGTATTGTTTGACACATCCAGCGCCGTGAACTGGTTGCTGTAGCAATACAAAGTTATCAGCGCCGTGTTCTTTGACACGTCTAACGCAGTAAGCGGATTTTGGGAGCAGTCCAAGAATGTCAGTGCCGTATTCTTTGACACGTCTAACGCCGTGAGCCTATTGCCGCTGCAGTCCAAGTATGTCAACGCCGTGTTCTTTGACACATCCAGCGCAGTGAGCGAATTTTTGGAGCAGTCCAAGAATGTCAGTGCCGTGTTTCTTGACACATCTAACGCCGTAAGCGGATTTTTGGAACAATCCAACTTCTCCAACGCCGTGTTCTTTGACACGTCTAACGCAGTGAGCTGGTTGCCGCTGCAATCCAAGAATGTCAGTGCGCTAAAATGTTCAATCCCTTTCAAGTCACTGATGGTATTCCAACTAACGTCAATTGCAGTAATGGCGTTTATCTCCGCTTCTGTCAGCACACCATCTTTTCCGTAATCTTGCTCATATAGCCAGCTGCGGAATGTCTCATCAGGGAAATTTGCTTCATTGATTTCAACTTGCGCCGAAGCCATCAGCGGCGCACTGAGGAGAATTACGAATGCCAATATCCTGGCTTTTGCTATAAAGGTTTGTCTCATTTCAAATGAATATTCCACCTATTTTTTGTTTTTGTTTACTCCTAAACTGAACACAGCGGCAGACTGCCGGAACAGCGGCGCACTCTTATGGGCTACTGCTCCTTCTTGCCAAATTCCGGGTCGATTTTCAGGAAGGCTGTTACGACATAGGTCATGGCGCAGGCGGCCACAACAATCAAGAAGAAAGCCTTATACCCTACTGACTCTTGCAAAGCTCCGGCAAACAGACCGGGCACCATCATTGACAGCGCCATGAAGGCGGTGCAGAGGGCATAGTGGGCGGTCTTGTGTTCGCCCTGGCTGTAGTAAATGAGATAAAGCATATAGGCCGAGAAGCCAAAGCCGTAGCCAAACTGCTCGACAAAGACACAGATGTTGACTACCAGCAGGTTAGATGGCAGGGCATAGGCCAGATAGACATAGACCAGGTCGGGCAGGGTGATGGCACAGACCATCGGCCAGAGCCAGCGCTTCAGACCGTCGCGGCTGGCCACAATGCCGCCGAGAATGCCGCCGAGCGTGAGGCCAATCATGCCCACCGTGCCCTGCACCAGTCCGTACTCCGCCGGCGAAAGGCCGAGACCGCCGTTGTGGCGGGCATCAATCAGGAAAAGGGCCGACACCTTGGCCAGCAGCCCTTCGGGCATGCGGTAGAAGAGCATGAAGCAGATGCCTATCAGCACCTGGGGCTTCTGGAAAAAGGTGATGAAAGTCTCAACAAAACCGCGCCAAATGGCCGGTGCGGTTTGCCGGCCGGTAACGGTGGAGTGGTCTGCCTGCGGCCGGGGGAGAATGTAGCTGTGCCACAGCCAGAAGGCTATGAACAGGCCACACATCAGGTAGAACATGATAGACCAGGAGTAGTGAACGCGGCGGGTGACCACCTCGAGGTTGCCGGCCAGCATGACCAGCAGCCCCTGGCCGAAGATGGTGGCTATGCGGTAGAACGTGGAGCGTATGCCAACGAAATATGCCTGCTGGTGCTGGTCGAGCCCCAGCATGTAGAAGCCATCGGCGGCAATGTCGTGGGTGGCACTGCTGAAGGCCATGAGCCAGAAGAAGCAGAGAGAGCCCTGCAGCCAGAAGGGGCTGGGAATGGTGAAGGCCACGCCGCCGAGAGCGGCCCCGATGAGCAGCTGCATGGAGACTACCCACCAGCGCTTGGTGCGAATGAGGTCGATGAAGGGTGACCACAGCGGCTTGATGACCCACGGCAGGTAGAGCCATGAGGTGTAGAGCGTGATTTCGGCATTTGACAGGCCGAGGCGCTTGTACATGATGAGCGAGATGGTCATCACGGCCACGTAGGGCAGGGCTTCGGCAAAATAGAGGGTGGGCACCCAGGCCCAGGGAGATTTTTGTTTCATGCTGTCTGTCTTTGTCATTCGTATATCTTGCGAACCTGTGCGCCACGGTAGTAGAACAGGAGAATATCCTCGTAGCTCTTGCCCTGCTCGCCCATCACGGCTGCACCAATCTGGCAGAGCCCCACGCCGTGGCCCCAGCCGTGCCCGCGGAGAATGAAGTCAGTGCCCTGCCGCTCAATGTCGAAGGCCGAGCTGTAGAGGTGGCTCTCGCTCAGGGCGCGCCTGATTTCGAGTTCCTTGCCAATGGTGAACGTGCGCTTTGAGCCTACGATACGCAGGCGGCTGATGCGCCCGCTCCGGCCGCGCTCCAGCGGCTGGAGTTCAAGGATTTCGCCCAGGTCAAGGTGTGTCTTGCGCTCGACAAGGGCAGAGAGCTGGGCCTGGGTGTAGCGCACGGTCCAGCGGTAGAAGTCGGGCGTTTCCATGTCGTAGTCGTTGAGTACCTGCGAGAGTATGCGCTTGTCGCTGGTGTTGCAATAGGGGTCGGCAAAGGACACCAGGTAGGGCTTGGGCGTGTTATCCCAGCAATACTGGAACTCCTCGGTCTGGCCGCCGCAGCATTTGGAGAAGCGGGCATCGCAGATGTGCCACCGGCCGCCGGCAGCGGGGGCAGACTGGTCGAGATAGGTCAGCACCTGTCCGCGTGTCTGGCTGATAGCCTCGACTACTGCGGGATTGCTCTGGCGGGTAACGCCCTGGTAGCGCTGGCAGTGGTCATCGGCACAGACATCGAAGATGGTATGGTCTTCACGGTCGTACCAGCGAATGATTTCGTCGTCTTTCTTGATGAATGAGAAGAAGCTGTCCTGACCGTCTTGGTGCAACTGGCTGCGCCGCTCCATCTGCGCCAGCAGCCAGGAACGGCTAATGACTGCGTGAGCCTTGAGAAACTCGAGGCTGCTGGTGGCAGACATCTCGCTGGAAATCACGCTGGTGAGATATTGCTCGGCAGGCAGCTCGTTGATGGCCACAATCTGGTCGGCCTCAACAACCAGCCTGAGCGTGCCCACGAAAGTCTGCTTCTCGTGGCGCTCCCAATGGAATCCCACACCGATAGTCACATCGTTGAGCGTGAACGTGGCTTCGGGCGATTGCGGCACAAAGGCCAGCTCGCGGTATTGCTGCCCGCCCCAGAGAATAGTGCCCTCTGAAAACTCAACGGTCTGCAAGCCGGTGATGGCCGTGCCTTTGGCCGTGAAGGGGGCGTTGAGCAACAGGGTCAGCTTATGGGCGCGCACCACGCCAACCTGCACAACAGGCTCCTTGCGATAGGGGGAAGACTCCATAGGGGCGGCGGCAGACTGGTCGTGCAGCTGCCGGCAAAGCCGGGCAAAGGCTTCGGGGGTGGCGGAGACTTCCTGCAAGATGGAGAGTGCCATGCTCCCCGTCAGGCGCTCGAAGTCGGTCTGCCGGGGGGTAATGATAAGCCCTGCCATGTCGAGTGCGCCGGGCGATATGAGATACTGGGCATCGCCCTGGCCGCCATAGCAGTCGGGGCGGTGCTTCCGGCGGGGGAACACTACCGAAAGGAACAGGTCATCGTGCCGCCATGCCACTATGTTGAGCATGGGCTCTTCGCCCTCGCCGGGCACAGGCAGCGCCCGATAGAGCATGGTGAACAGCCGCTCGCCCACCTCGCTGGAGCGGCAGGCTATGGCGAGCGCCGGGCAGGGATAGTCGACTATGCGGAATATGCCCTCAGCATCATCGAGTGCCACCACGGGCTCCAAGTTGCGGGATAGCCGCTGCCAAGAGGCTTGCAGGGGCAGCACGCCGCTGCTCCCGGCCTGAAGATGGGCATGGTCTGGCGCAGAAGCGCCACAACGCGGCCCGTTGTAAAAGACCGTCAGGTCAGGATAGTCGGTCAGCAGCCGATAGATTTCGGGATAGGCTTCGGTGGCCGACTGCGGCTGATGGCGCAAGGTGGGAATGGTAAAATGGCGGGGCAGAATGGGGAACGGATTGACCAGAAGCTCCCAGCGGGAGTCTATCTGCTTGCGCATCTGCTCGGCGGGTCTGTTCTGCTCGCAGAGAAAGCAGGGGCGCTCGCTCAGGGATGCCTTGTCAATCTTTGCGCCCGTGGAAACCATGCGGGCCGGATTCCACTGGACCACAAGAGTTGAAGCGCCGGCAGTCAGTTCGCGCGTCTGAACGGCACTCAGGTCGCGGTAGCGCTGGCTGGCCTCGGGCCAGCGCTCAAGCTGTCGGTTGAAAAACCGCCGCAACGGCGAGTCAATCAGTGCCGGCTGTCTGCCTTGCAGCATCTGCTGGCGAGCCTGTATCTCAAGGGTGCGCAGGCGGTCTTTGTAGAGGTTGTTGGCATTGATTCTGTCCTGCGAGAGAGCGGCATCACTGTTGCCACCCCAGCGCCGGCAGAGATAGAGTTCGTTGTAGAGGCGGCCAATGCGGTAGTGGCGCGAGAAAATCAGGCCGAGCGCATAGTCTTCACCGTAGGAAGTGTTGGGGAACTGTATCTGCCGCAGCAGGGGCGTGAAGAATGCCCGCGGCGCACCCAGGCCGTTGATGCGCAAGGCGTTGTTGGGGCCGTTCTCATCGGTCCACTCGCGGTGGTCTATCAGCCCCGGCGGCAGGGTGTTCAGTTCAAAGTCGCACATGCGGTAGCTGCCAATGACCATGGCCGCCCGCTGCTCGTGGAACGCCTCGACAATGGTCTGCAAGGTCTGGGGCGAGGAGTAGAGGTCATCACTGTCGAGCTGAACGGCAAAGCGGCCGCAGCGGTCATCATTGATGGCCTCGTTCCAGCAGCCGCCAATGCCCAGGTCAGAGCGCTCTGGAACAATGTGAACAAGCCGGGAATCAGACACGCCCCGAAGCAGCGCGGTGGTCTGGTCTGTCGAATGGTTGTCGACCACTATCACGTTGAACGGAAAGGAAGTCTGCTGCTCCAAGGCGCTGTTCACGGCATCGAGAATGGTCTTTTCGCGATTGTAGACAGGGATTATGACAGAGGCTTCCACGCTGAAATCCTGTTCGTTGAAGTCAGGGCAGCGAGACTGCGCGGGGTCAATCTTCGCGCCAATGGCCTTGAGATGGTCTGTGGCCGCCTGCTCCATCTCCAGCTGCACTTCGCGGTTGCGGGGATTGACATAGTCAAACTGCTTAACGCCGGAAGCTCTCTGGTCGGGCTCTTCTTCCAGATAAAGGGGCTCGTTAAGATGGAACAGCTGACCCTGCCGGCTCAGAAACAGGCGCAAGGCGTAAAGACCCGCATAGTGGTAGTCCTGTTCGCCCGCCTGTGCGGCAAAGTCATGGAGCAGTGAGGTCTTGACAAGCAACAGCGCACCGAAGTCAAAGTCATCGCGAATGGCCCCTAACTGATAGTCAATGGTGGGGTGGCCAGTTCGGTCGGCATAGACCATGGCTGCATCGCTGTCGCTGGCCACCCAGAGCATGCGCTCAAGGGCGTGCTGGCCTAAAGTAATCTGAACAGGCTTGGTTTGCAGCAGCACGTAGTCGGCCTTGGCGCGCTCGGCCACAGCCTGCATGGCCTTGGTGCTGGTAAGGCTGTCTACACATATCTGGGGAAGGCTGGAGTCAACGCAGTCAGCCACCATCAGGAAAATATTCTGTACGGTCTTGCTCTCAGAGAACTGCAACACCTGCGATAAACTGGATTCTGAGTTGTCGCAGGCAAGAAAACAGTCTATTTTTTCTCTCATTTCTGAACTTTTGTTTAAAATTTACGTGCAAATATAATAGATTTCGGGCAGATTCCAAAATATTTTGCTAACTTTGCAACCAAAAATAAGAAAACAGGCCAAATGGAAGCGCAAAAGAAAGTCTTGATGGGCATGACTGTCGATGAGTTGAAGGAGACAGTCAAGGCTTTGGGCATGCCCGCATTCACGGGCGGCCAGATAGCCCAGTGGATGTATCAGAAGCATGCAACTTCCATTGACCAGATGACCAATCTCTCAAAGGACAACCGGGAACGGCTGAAGCAGCAGTTCACCGTTGGAAGCATGCCGCCGCGTGAATGTCAGCGCAGTGCGGATGGTACGGTGAAATATCTGTTCCCCGTGCGCTGTGCGCAGCACGAAACGGCAGGCGAGCCGACCCGGTTTGTCGAGACGGTCTACATACCAGACGGAGAGAGAGCCACCCTGTGCGTATCGTGCCAAGTGGGGTGCAAGATGAATTGCCTGTTCTGCCAAACGGGCAAGCAGGGATTCGATGGAAACTTGACCGCCGCCGACATTCTCAACCAGATTTACTCGCTGCCCGAGCGGGAGAGCCTGACCAACGTAGTGTTCATGGGGCAAGGCGAGCCCATGGACAACCTTGAGGCAGTGCTGAAGACAACGACCATTCTGACCGGCAAAGATGGCTATGCGTGGTCGCCAAAGCGCATCACCGTTAGCTCTGTGGGCATCAAGCACAAGCTGAAGCGCTTTCTGGATGAGAGCGAATGCCACGTAGCCATCTCCATGCACTCGCCTATCCACGAACAGCGCCAAGAGCTGATTCCGGCAGAGAAGGCAATGCCCATAGAAGACATTGTGGCGCTGCTGAAGCAGTATGACTTCACGCACCAGAGGCGGTGTTCCTTCGAGTACATCTGCTTTGGCGGCATGAACGACTCGGTGGACTATGCCAAGGCCATCATCAGGCTGCTCAACGGGCTGGAATGCCGGGTAAACCTCATCAGCTTCCACGAAATTCCAGACAGCCCGCTGCCCGGCTCAGACAGGAAACGCATGGAGGCTTTCCGAGACTACCTGACCGGCCACGGCATCTTCACCACTATCCGCGCCAGCCGCGGGCAAGACATCTTAGCCGCCTGCGGACTGCTCAGTACGGCCGCCCAGAACAAAGCCCACAAACCAGCAACCTAAAAGACACATAAGACAATCATTATATTTCTTACAGCAATGGAACAGAACAAGAAAATCCGCGTAGCTATTACGCACGGCAATACCAACGGTATTGGATATGAAGTCATCTTGAAGGCACTGGAAGACCCCATGATGCTTGAACTCTGCACCCCGGTCATCTACGGGTCGCCCAAAGTGGCGGCCTATCACCGTAAGGCCATGGAGCTGCAAACGCAATTCACCATCATCGACCGGGCTGACGAGGCCAAGCCGGGAAAGGTGAATCTGCTGACCACCGTTGATGATGAAATAAAGGTGGAATTAGGCAGCAACACCCCCGAGGCCGCCGAGGCTGCCAAGCGGGCCAAGGAGTGTGCGCTGAAAGATGTGGCGGAAGGGCTCTGCGATGTACTGGTGCTGGCTCCCGAAAGCCAGGAAGACAGCCAGGGCAAGAGCGAGAACGGAAGTCTGGATATCAGAATCAGCGGTGACCTGCGCATAGCTTTGGTTACCAACGAAATGGCCATTAAAGACGTGCCAGAAGCCATCACGCAGCAGAAAATCATCGACAAGGTAAAGCTGCTGAACAGCACCCTGCGGCGCGATTTCCGCATATCCACCCCGCGCATAGCCATTCTGGCGCTCAACCCCATTGCCGGAGAGAACGGAAACGGCGGAGAGGAAGAACAGGAGACCATTAAGCCTGCCATAGAGCGCTTGGAGCAGGAAGGCATTCAAGCCTTTGGCCCCTACCCCACTGACAAGTTCTTCGGCAACGGCGACTACCAGTTCTTCGATGCCGTTCTGGCCATGTACTATGAGCAAGGGGTAACTCCGCTGAAGACCATTGCGCCAGAGGGAGGCATAATCCTGACCACAGGACTGAACTACATTCAGACCACCACAGACGAAGGGGCACAGTTCGACATTGCCGGCAAGGGAACGGCCGATGAAAGCGCACTGAGAAATGCCATCTACATGGCTATCGATGCCTTCCGCAACCGCCAGAACTATGAAGAGCCGCTGCAAAACCCGCTACCAAAGCTCTACCACGAGAAGCGTGACGAAAGCGAGCGGATTCGCTTCTCTGTACCCAAGACCAAGCAGGTACCGCCCACAACCCAAGACAAGGGATAAGTCAGGCAAATCAGTCTGAGTCAGGTAAATCGGTCTGACACCATTCGTTATTGAAGGCATTGACACCATGAGCGCATCATGGTGCTGACAGCTGAGGCACAAAAAGAGGCTATCGGGGGGTATGGGCTATTCCCGCAGCGGTAAGGCTACAGAAAAACGAAGCGCAACGACTCTACAAACTGAACTAACAGCACATAGACCACCAGCAGCGGCGCTGCCGCCTTGACACCAAAGGCCATGGAACGGAACACATCAGTGCCAGAGGCGAAACTGCCAGAGCCCCAGCCATAGACAAAGGCGGCCAGCAACACTCCAAAGGCAATGACCGGCACCAAGGCCCGACTGAAAGCCGAAGGAAACAGATGGCCCGTGGCAGAGAGTAGCTGCGCATGGGGCAGAGCCGTTAAGAGAACTATCAGACCCACATAGACCATCAGCGCAACCACCATCAGCCACGCCGCCAAGCGATTCCGATAGCCCTTGGCAAATGACGGCGAGCAGAGGCTGCTCTGCCACAGACAGCCGCCCGCCATGGCCAGCAACAACAGCCACACCAGCCACGGCGAAGCCTGAAACGCCACGAAACTGCCGAAAAACCAGCGGATGCCTTCCTGAGACAGCAGCGAGCGCACACCCTCTGTGTTCGTGGCAGCCAACAACCACGAACACAGCACCAGCGCCAACTCGGCCACAACCAGTACCAGCGCCAACCGAGCCAGGAGTTTAGTCTTCATCAGGCTCCAGGTTGTCAAGATTCAGTATCTGAAGCTCCAGCGCCCGCACCACCAGGCGCGTGGCATTGATGCTCATGCCGCCATTGGCATCAGGAAACAGGCGCTTCATCAGCTCTGCCTGCCGTTTCTCCAGGCTTTTCACACCGAAAGGCATGCCGCGCAGGGCGGTTATCTGCTCTTTGGTGTAGCCTAACGCCAGATGGCGCAGGAAACGCTCATCATATTCGTCAATCTCATAGGTGACCAGCGCCTCTTGCTTGGCCAGCTGCGCATTGACAGCGCGCTTATAGCGCTCGACTATCTTCTTCAGAATCGGCTCGTTGAAAACCAGCTGCTTGCCATCCATCACGGCACAGACATCACGCCGGGTAAGCAGCTCGCCGGTCTTGAGAATAATGCCATCGGCCCCGGCATCAAGCACATCGACCCAGAGTTTCTCGTTCAGAATCTCGCCCGTGAAAATCAGCACCTTCACCTGCGGGTGCATCTCCTTGGTCGACCGGCAAAGCTCCACGCCAATGGTCGTTGAGCCGCCCAATCCCAAGTCTAACAGCACAAGGTCTGGCAGCTCTGCCTTGAGCAGCTTCCAATACTCCGACTCGGTAGTGGCCGTTCCGATGATTTCGGCCTCAGAAATGTCGCTGTGTATAATTCCAACGGTGCCCTTCAGTTCAAGGGGCACATCTTCAACAATAATCACTTTAAAGTTTTCCATAAGCTGGTAGTGTAACAATTATGATGGTTGTTCCGTTTCTTTTCTCAGCCCTAATGCTGCATGCCCGGCGGTTGGTGGCATCGCCATGGTCGCGCACAATCTGCCGGCAGAGCAGGTAGGGAATGTTATCGTTGGCAGGGCTGAAGAGCTGGCGGGTCTGCTCATCACTGAGATGCAGGTTTGGCATGGACACTTCGCAGACCACATACTTATCATCTTGCCGAATGTAGTTGATTTCCAAAGTTTTGCAGCCAGACTGCGCCTTGAGTATCTTGAAAAGATAGTCTACCAGCACCGTATCGCCGAGAATGTTGTGCGGCAGACGGCTCAGGTGCAGTTTGATGCGCTCTGTCTGGCGCATGGCCTGCATGCAGAGCAGCCCGTAAATCTCACGGTAGTAGGCGGTTACCTCGCCGAGCGACTGGATGTCGCCCTGCGCGGCCAACTGGCTGATGCGCGAGGGATAGTACATGGTTTCGTGCTTCAGGGTCGACAGGCAGTTATCCAGCACGGCATTGCTGACATGCAGATTCTGCAACTCCAGTTCCGTTCTCCGCAGTTCATCGGCCAAAGTCTCAAGGTTTGTCTGCTGGCTCTGCTCGCGCAGGAAACGGCGCAGCAACTGGTTGCGGTAATAGAGCAGATAGTAGGCGGGCAGAATGGCCATGGCCAGCACAATGAGCAGCATGACGGCGATGGTGCGGTTGGTGCGGGTCTGCTGCATGGTGCGGCAGTAGCTGTCGAGGGTCGAGTCGGCCGACAACTCCTTGAACAGCAGCGTGTAAATGCGATTGTTGTACTGGTAGAGCTGCCACTGGTGCAGCGCAAGCGCAGCCACGGCGCTCTCGTTGCGGATGTCGAGAATCACGTTATAGTTGACAGGTATCGAGTCGTGCAGCCACTGCACCTCAGGCGGTGTCTGCGCCATGCTTCCCTGCCCCACCAGCAGCACGTTCCCGCCGGGCCTCAGCTGGCGGTAGTAGTCGTTCAGACACTGGCGACACGAGTCGGCAAAGCGCAGGGTCTGCTCATAGTTACCATTGATGTTCGAGAAATAAGCCGAGTCGGCGTAGATGTGAGCCCGGTCTAACGGCTGGTAGGCACCGGCCCGGCAGCCCATACCCAACAGCCAGCACCCGACAACCACGAGCGACCGCGCCACACCTCTCGGCAGACGGAAGAAAAAGCGGCTTCCGCTGCCCTTCCGGCTTTCAGCCTGCAAGGTGCAGACGGCGAAAATCTGGCTCATCTTGCGATATTTCTCAATGATACCCCGACAGTTGAGCAGCCCGAAGCCATGGCCGGCCACTACGGTGTGGTCGAAGATGTGCGCCAGCTGGTCTTCGCTGATGCCAATGCCCGTGTCGGCCACGGCAATCTCGACATAGCTGTCAGCCACGGCGGCCGTTATGCGCACTTCGCCGCCTTGCGGCGTAAACTTTCGTGCATTGTCGGCCAGTGTGTTGAGCATGAACAAAGTCAGGATGCGGTCTGCCTTGACCACAGCATCTGTTGGCGACACCTGAAGGCTGATGCCCTTCATCTGGAAGCTCATGCGCCCCTTGGCCACAAGGTCGAACAGCGGCTGCAGCGGAAAGCTCTCTATGTGCAGGCTCAGCTGCCCCTGCCGCAGCTGAATCCAGTGGGTCAGCACCTCATTGTCTTGGTTTATCTGCCCGGTCAGCTCGCGGATGTAGGCGAGCCTTGACTCCGGCGAGTCTTGCAGGCGCTGTGTCTCGTGGAGAATGCGGTCGATAAGCGGCGTGATGCTGAGAGCCAGCGAGATTTTGGCGCGCTGTTCCAGATTGGTACACTCGGCTTTCTCCAGATGCAGCCTGCTGACTGCCAGTTCCTCTTGCCGCTGTTCCAGCAAGTCATCGAGTTCGGTGTGCTGCCGCCGCTTCTGGCGCTGATTCAGGTAGCTGAAGAGCCAGACGGCAAAGAGCAACAGCAGTATGGCGGCCACAACAGCGGCAATAATCCAGTTGAGCTGGGCGACCGAGCGGCTCAGCTGGCCTGCGCGGGCCTCGAGTTGCCGGTCTTGGCGGGTCTGTTCCTGCAAGTCGATATAGAGGTTGCGGTTCAGGTCGCTCTGCTGCTTGTCGTTGACGGCGGCATAGGCCACCGAGAGCTGTTCGCGGATGCTGGCCACAAGGTCTGGGGCCTGCATGATGGTGGTGTCTGAGAGTGCCTGCTGCAAGTTGAGGAGTGCCGACTCGTAGTCGCCAACGGCCCGATAGCACGAAGCCAGTGTACGATAGGCACCCGCTATCTGGTAGACATCGCCGTACTCGCGGAACATGGCCAGGGCGTTGTCGGCCAGCCAGGCGGGCAGCTGCTCATCGCCGACATCTTCTGGATTGAGGAGCTTGAAGGCGGCCGTGTTGCCGGCTATGAGTTGTTCGCGCTCATCGGCTTCCAGCAAGTGTTCCGACAGGGCTTCAAGGGCATTGGCGACGAAGAAGGGATAGTCATGCTGCCGGGCTATTTGCAGACAGCGTATCAGATGCTCAAACTCCTGTTGCACAATGGTTTCCTGTGTGCCTTCGGTCAGTATGCCGCCCGCACCGATGTTGTAGAGATAGTTCAGCCATTGCGCCGTGTCTTGCTTCACATGGTCAGGCACCAGTGCCAGCGCCTCAATGCTCTTCTGCTCAAGCCCTACGTAGTAGTAGTAGATGGAGGTAACGATATAGAGTTCGCTCTCGGCATAGAGCAGGCGGGCAAGCTGCCGCTCGTTGAGCAGGCCGCGCTCTTCGTTGATGCGTTTCAGGGCATTGGCGGCATGCTCGCGATAGTCATAGAAATCGCGGTTGCGCGACTGCCGCTGGCAGAGGCGCATTTGCTGAACGTAGGCCACCAGCAGCTCCAGCTGATTGTCGGTCAGCGCAGGCACACTGTCAAGCTGCCGCTGTGCCAAGCCGTAGTCCATGCGAATAATGCTGACAAAAGCCAGGTTGTTCAGCGCCTCTGCGTTAGCAGCATCAAGCGCCAAGGCACGGCGGGCGTAGTGTTCGGCTGAGTCGAGGTTGCGATAGTGATAGGCATAGGCCGCATCGTTCAGCCTGTCGACAGCCTGCCCCTCAGAACGGGGAGAGCATGAGAACAGCCCCGAAAGGAAGACGAGGAACAGCACAACAGGCACGAAAGACGGCAGACCGGCGAACAGGCGGCAGTCCGCCGGACTGCTGCACAGGTTGATTCGGATTTTCTGCCAATCACTTCTTCTCATCACTCGCCTTTCTGTTGAGGTTTGGAACTGAAACATTTCCTTTCGTGCGGCAAAGATACGAAATTTTATTGAAATACCAATTACTAAACGCAGATTATCAGACGGCTCAGCCGAAACTGCCCAAATAAATCGCCAAAACATTTGCTTGTTTTCGGCAAAATCCGTATCTTTGCAAAGAAGAATCCGATGCCTATCGCCCGCATTTGCCCGCAATATACTGAAGCGGAGCTACCGGCGAGGCAGAGGCAGCGGAAAACCGTGAAATGAAGCACTGAAGATGAAGCGAATAGAAGTGGTGGCGGCAATTATCCATGACGGGCAGGGGCGCGTGCTGGCGACCCAACGCGGCTATGGCGAGATGAAAGGCGGCTGGGAGTTCCCGGGCGGGAAGACGGAACAGGGCGAGACGCACGAGCAGGCACTGAAGCGCGAGATATGGGAAGAACTGGAAGCGACCATCAAGGTGGAACGGCTGGTGCAGACCGTAGAGTGGGACTACCCGCATTTCCACCTGACGATGCACTGCTTCTGGTGCAGTGTTGAAAGCGGCAGCCTGACACTGAAGGAGCATGAGTCGGCCCGGTGGCTGACACTGACGGACATAGACACCGTGGACTGGCTGCCCGCGGACAGGGCGGTAGTGGAAACCTTGAAAAAAACGTGCGCGTAATGGACAAACTCTCTGCTGAACAGCGGCACAAGAACATGGCGGCCATCAGGTCGAAGGACACGAAGCCCGAAATGACCGTGCGGCGGGGGTTGTGGAGCCGAGGCTTCCGCTACCGGCTGAACTCGCCACGGTTGCCCGGGCACCCGGACTTGGTGCTGAGGAAATACAGAACGTGCATCTTCGTAAACGGGTGCTTCTGGCACGGACACTACGTGACAATGCCGGAAGTGAACGCCGAAGAACAAATAGAGAACAGCGGATGCTGCAAGATACCACGCACAAACCGCGCGTTCTGGGTGGCGAAAATCAGGCGCAACCAAGAGCGCGACAGGGAGGAGCAGCAGCAGTTGGCGCGAATGGGGTGGCACTGCATCACGGTGTGGGAGTGCGAACTGACGCCCAAGCGCCGGGAGCAGACACTGACGGCGCTGGCCTTCACGCTGAACAGGATATGGTTAGACGACCACGGCATCGGTCGCCCCGACCACGGCATCGGTCGCGCCTATCAGAGACAGGAGGAGGAAGACGACAGCATGCTCACGGCGGCGGAAGACGGATAGCCCCATGACGATGACTTTTCAGGCTGTTTTCGGAGGAAAAACTCACGGAGTATTGCCCAAAAAGCCCCTACTTTTGCCCAAAAACGATGGGAGTTTTTCCCAAAACTCACGGAGTAATTTTCCTAAAGCGCCACTTTAGCGGCAAAACTCCCATACTATTTTCCAAAACTCCCAGAGTATTTCCAATACTCACGGAATATTGGGGTGAACGGAAGAATTGGAGCAGAACATTTGGCTTAACTCCTTTAATTCCCTTAACTTCTTAACTCCTAAAATACAAAAAAACACCTAATAGTAGGAAAACAAACAAAACACCCCACACCCTCGACACCCCCGACACCCTGGGTGTTGGGGGTGTCGAGGGTGTGGGGTGTTTTGTTTGTATAGCTACTATATATATTACGCGCGCGTAGAATTTTTGCCTCAACACTTCCCTGGCAGACAAAACAAGGCAAAAGCCAAGAGCGCAGACCTGCCGGCAAGCGACTACTCGTCAGGCAAGAAGAGAGGGTCTTCGGGCATCACCATAATCGGCTCGGTCTCGGCAGCACGAAGAATCTTCTCAGGCACGTACTTCTTGTCGACAACAAGACGGAACATGTATTCGCGAAACCAGCGGTCGGTCATAATCAGATGCCCCTGCTGCCCCCACGAAGCGCCCCATGAGTTCTCGACCTTCCACTTCTTGGCGCGGCCTTTCTCGTCGAGGTCGACAGCAGAGAGGGTCATGGCGTGAGTAGAGCCGCTGTCGAAGGTCGAGATGCGCTGCGCCTTGTCCATGCCAAAGGTTGTGCCGAAAAGCGACTCGTAGTCAAAGTTCTCCGTATCGGCATAGCCACGCTTGCGGTCGAGGAACTTGCCAACATCGTAGCTGCTGTAGAGCTTGCGCCCGTCTTTCAGCGAGGCAATGGCCATCTGCTCAATATCGTCCATCGGCAGATTGACATAGCGCCAGTTGTGGCCGTCGTAGGTGTGGCGGTCGTACTCCACCTCGTAGGTCTTGTAATATGGGCGGCGCGGGTCGTTCATCGCCATGATGAACGTGCCGTTGATGGGGCCGCCGACCACCTCCTTGTAGAACGACTGCGGGGTGTAGGTCTTGGCGGGTGCTATGGCCTTACCGCTCTTGTTCTTGAAGGCGTATGTGAACTCCGTGACAGGCTCGCCAAGGGTAATGACCAACATCTTGTATATCTGGGCGAGCATGCGAGCCTTGGCCTTGTCAATGGAAGCCTGCTTGCGGTCTTTCTGCGCCATGTCACGCAGTTGCAGACCGTACTCACGGAGCTTCGAGGAGATGAGCGCACGAACTTTCGCCGTGTTGTCGCTGCTATAAGACTCAGGCAGCACCTCGGCAGGCACAAGACCGTATTTCTCGGCCAAGTCGCTGACACCGCAGAACGTGCCGCCATCGCCAACGGGATTCTGGAAAAAGAACTGTACGCGCTGGTCGTCTATCGGCTTCTTGCCCGTGTCCACGCAGCCCTGAAGCATCAGGTTTGCCTTCTCCAGCTGGTCCCAGAAAAAGAGGTGCGCATGCGAGAGTTCCAGCTGAATGGAATCGCCATGCTGATGGGTGTAGTTGGAACGCAGCACGTTAAGTCCGCTGAACATCCAGCAGCGGCCCGAGGACTTCTGGTCGGTGATAGACTGCTTGCTGGTCTCGATGCTGAAATAGGTATCAAACTGCCCGGCGTTCTGCCTGCTCTTTGCCAACTCGTCAATGGCATTGGCAGCCACAGCGTTCATCAGAGCCTTGCTGACAGGCATCTGACTTTGCTCTTTCTGAATATCCTTCAGCATGCTGGCCGATATTCCCCCTTGCTTGGTTTGTGCCCCAGCGGCAATGGCCAGGCTCAGGCAGCCTGCCACCAACAAATGTCTGTTCATGTTCTCTCTCTTTTAGCTGATTAATTACAAAATTCCACTATTTGAGCTACAAAGATACGAAATAAATACTAAATATCGCATGTTCTGCCCCATATTTTTAGGTTTTTAACGAATTGGCGGTAGGTTATAAAAAGGGTGTGCCAAAGGCTCTAATGCCAGAAAAATGGCAAAAAATCATTGATTTATACAAAAAAATGGTACAAAAATCATTGTCGTATGAGAAAAAAGTATTATCTTTGCACACAGAAAATTTCTTAAATTTCATTATTAATCACTAAAAAAGAAAGGAAATTGAAAATGAAAAAGATTTTGATGACCGTAGTTGCTGCTTTTGCAGCCGTGACCATGAACGCCCAAATGTATGTTGGAGGCTCTTTAGGCTATTCTACATCTTCTTATGATGGTAAGACTCAGAGGTCTGCTTTCACACTGTTACCCGAATTTGGAATGCAATTCAATGAGAAATGGGGTGCTGGTGTTGAACTGGGATACAGCTCTTCAACCAATGAGGCCAGCGATGCTAAACCCTCAAACACGGCTTTTACCTTTGCACCTTATGCTCGCTATACAGCCCTCAAACTTGGTGCAGTAAATGTGTTTGCAGACGGTAAATTTGCATACACCAGCCGTAACAACCAAACTGCTAATGGTGATAAGGCTGTTGACAATAAATACAATGTGATCGGTTTGTATGTTCAACCTGGTATTGCATACAACCTAAACAAGCAGTTCAGTCTCGTGGCTAAATTTGGCGATATCATCAGCTATTCGAGCAGCAAGCCCGATGCAGATGGTGCTAAGGCAACAACAACTTTCAGCCTGCTGAATCTTTCCAACGCAGTTAGCTTTGGTTTCTACTACAACTTCTAAGAAAGAGTTGCACAAAGTTTTCTACAAAACATTCAGAGGCACATCTCTCGCAGATGTGCCTCTTTTTTTCGCAACTTTGCAGCCATTATGCTACAAAGTATTCATTGCAGACAGAGCAGAAGGGCTACGGCTTGTAGTATTTCAGTGCCTCGGGCATCCATCCCTGAATCTGCTTGATGCGGGTGGCATCGCTGGGGT
>JAFLSH010000030.1 GCA_022511055.1 Prevotella sp.
TCACGGAGTAATTTTTCTAAAGTGCCGCTTTTTTCTGCTAAAGTGCCGCTTTTTTCTGCTAAAGTGCCGCTTTTTTGTCGAAAGTCATGGAGATTTTGGGTGAAAAGTGCCGAGTTTTTTCCGAAAAAGTGGTGTTGCCTGACCCCGAAAAATGGGCGGCAGCCTGGGAAAGACTGCCGCCGTGTGGATGGTGAATGTCTTGCAATGGGCAAATGGCTTACGCCTCGACTGCCGACCTCAGAATCTCTGAGAGCGTCGGGTGGATATGCACCATGTCGGCCAGTTCGCTGACGGTCGTACCCTTGCACATCAGCGCGCTCACTTCCTGTACCATGTCGGCGGCATGGGCGCCGAAGGCGTGGCAGCCAAGAATCCGGCCGTCGCCGTCGGCTGCGAAGAGCTTCAGCAGTCCTTCCGTCTCGCCCATGGCGAGCGCCTTGCCGTTGGCGCGCCAGAACGCTTTCTTGCAGACATAGGGTGTGCCCTGCGCCTTGAGCTGCTCCTCCGTAGGGCCTACGCAGGCCGCCTCCGGGTCGGTGAAGATGGCGGCGGGCATAATGTCGAAGCGAATGCCGTCGGCCTTGCCCAAGATGTGGTTTACGGCGCGCACGGCCTGCATCTCCGCGGCGTGGGCCAGCATCTGGCGGCCGTTGACATCGCCGATGGCATAGATGCCGGGCACGGTGGTCTGGAAATGGTCGTCAACGGCTATGCCCGTGCGCTCGTCGCAGTCGAAGCCCGCCTTGGCGAAGTCGGGCTGCAGGCGCGGCTTGCGCCCTGTGGCCATGAGAATCACATCGGCATCCAGGTCGGCCAGTGCCTGCACGGCGGTCTTCATCTGGAACTTCACGCCGCGCTTCTCCATCAGCTTGCGCAGCCGCTTGGCTATGTCGCTGTCGAGTGCCGGCAGGCACTCCTTGAGGTATTCAATGACCGTTACCTCCGAGCCGAAGCGGTGGAACACGCTGGCAAACTCCATGCCGATGACTCCGGCGCCAACGATGCACAGCCGCCGGGGCAGGGTGTCGAGCGCCAGCAGGCCGGTGGAGTCAACGGCGCGCGGGTCGCCCAGGTCGGGCAGCGGCAGCAGCTTGGTCTCCGAGCCCGTGGCAATCACGATGTTCCGAGCGGTGAACTGTCCGCCCTCCGGCAGCTCAGGGGTGGGCTGTGCGCAGACGGTGTGGGCATCCAGGAATGCCGCGCGTGCGCGAATCAGCGTGATGTTCGGGTGCGAGAGTATGCCCTCGATACCTGCCCGCAGCTGCGGCAGCACATCGGCCATGCGCTGGCGCGCCTCGCCGAAGGAGGCGGCATGCACATAGGTCTTTGTGGGTATGCAGCCCACGTTCAGGCAGGTGCCGCCCACGGCTTCCGGCTCGAAGATGACCACCTTGAGCCCGTGCTGGGCGGCATACTGGGCGGCGCGGTAGCCCCCGGGGCCTGCGCCTATGACTATCAGGTCAGTTGTTTCCATTGCTCATCTGCTTATAGGTCACTATGGGCTGCTTGGCGGCCAGCACGTCGTCGACACGGCCGATGGGCGTGGTGTGTGGTGCCGTCTTGAGCAGGTCGGGATTGGTCTGGGCCTCGTCGGCTATCTGGCGCATCACGGCAATGAACTCATCGAGCGTCTCCTTCGACTCGTTTTCCGTCGGCTCTATCATCAGGCTCTCGTGGAACAGCAGCGGGAAGTAGATGGTCGGCGCGTGGTAGCCGTAGTCGAGCAGGCGCTTCGCCACGTCCATGGTCGTCACGCCCGTAGACTTGTCCTTCAGGCCGTCGAAGACAAACTCGTGGCAGCAGAGCGTGTCGATGGGCAGCTCGTAGACATCCTTCAGGCTCTCCTTGATGTAGTTGGCGTTGAGCGTGGCCAGCGCGCCCACCTCCTTCACGTGGTCGCGGCCCAGGGAGAGGATATAGGCATAGGCGCGCATCATCACGCCGAAGTTGCCGTGGTAGGGCGACACTGCCGGCAGCAGGTGCTGCAGGCCCTCGCGCACGCCTACGGGGCCGGCGCCCGGGCCGCCGCCGCCGTGCGGTGTCGAGAATGTCTTGTGCAGATTCACGTGCATCACGTCGAAGCCCATGTCGCCCGGGCGGCATGCGCCGAGCATGGGGTTCAGGTTGGCACCGTCGTAGTACATCAGCGCGCCGCAGCCGTGAATGAGTTCGGCAATCTCGGGGATATGCGTCTCGAAGAGCCCCAGCGTGTTGGGGTTGGTCATCATCATGGCCGCAATCTGCGGGCCCTGCTCGGAGACAATCCGCCGCAGGTCCTCCACGTCGACCGTACCGTCGGCCAGTGACTTGACCTCAACGATTTCCAGTCCGCAGACGGCGGCCGAGGCGGGGTTGGTGCCGTGCGCGCTGTCGGGCACAATGACCTTCTTGCGCGTCAGGTCGCCCTGCTCGCGGTGGTAGCTGTCTATCGTCATCAGTCCCGTCAGCTCGCCGTGTGCGCCGGCGTAGGGCTTGAACGTGAAGTGCGGCAGACCCGTCAGCTCGCTGAGCGAGCGCCCGAGCAGCGCGATGACTGCCTGCGCCCCCCTGACGGTCTGGGCCGGCTGCATGGGGTGCAGATTCTGGAACTGCGGCATGGCTGCCACCTCCTCGTTGATTTTGGGGTTATACTTCATGGTGCATGAGCCCAGCGGGTAGAAGCCCGTGTCCACGCCGAAGTTGTTGTTCGACAGATTGGTGTAGTGGCGCACCACCGTCAGCTCGTCGCACTCGGGCAGTGCGGCCTCCGTCTGCCGGCAGAGTTCCTGCGGAATGGGGTATGCGCCGAAGTTGTTTCTTGGCAGGCTGTAGCCCCTGCGCCCCTCTTGTGAAAGTTCGAAAATCAGGTTTCCGTATAGTCGGTTGTTCATAATGCTTACTCTGTTTTGTGGCTATACTAAACTTACAAGCTGGTCTATCTCCTCCTTCGTGCGCTTCTCGGTCACGGCAAAGAGGAAACCGTCGTCGAAACGCACGCCGCCCAGTATGCCGGCATCAAGGAAATGCTGGTAGAGCGCATCGCCGTCGCCGTCGTACCTCACGAAAAACTCGTTGAAGAAAGGCTTGTCGGCGTAGGGCAGGGTGAAGCGCCCCGTCTGCAACAGCCGGTCGCAGAGATAGTGTGCGCCGGCGTATGACAGCTCGGCAGCCTCCTTCAGCCCGCGGCGGCCCATCAGTGACAGGTAGACGGTAACGAAGAGCGCCATGAGCGACTGGTTGGAGCAGATGTTCGAAGTGGCCTTCTGCCGGCGTATGTGCTGCTCGCGGGCCTGCAGCGTCAGCACGAAGGCGCGCTGTCCGCGGCTGTCGCGGGTCATGCCGACAATGCGCCCCGGCATCTTGCGGATGAGCTTCTCCGTGCAGCACATGTAGCCCACGTACGGGCCGCCGAAAGCCATCGGTATGCCCAGGCTCTGGCCGTCGCCAACGGCTATGTCGGCACCCCATTCGCCCGGGGTCTTCAAGACGGCCAGGTCGGCCGCCACGCTGTCTATGACAAAGAGTGCCTTCTGGTCGTGGCAGGCATCGGCAAAGCCGCTGAAGTCCTCGACTATGCCGTAGACATTGGGCTGCTGCACCAGCAGGCCGGCATAGCCGCCCTCGGCCAGCCGCTCCCGCACGTCGTCGAGGCGGGTTGCGCCGTCGGCTACGGGCAGCACGTCGAGCTGAATGTCCTGGTGCATGGCGTAGGTGCGCATCACCTCGATGGTCTGCGGGTTTACCGTTCCCGCCACCAGCATCTTGCTGACCTTCTTGCCGGCGGCCATCGCCATCAGCATGGCCTCTGCCGCCGCCGTCGCGCCGTCGTACATCGAGGCATTCGAGATGTCCATGCCCGTCAGCTCGGTCATCATCGACTGGAACTCGAAGATGCTGTGGAGCGTACCCTGCGAGACCTCAGCCTGATAGGGCGTGTAGGAAGTCAGGAACTCCGAGCGCGAAAGCAGGTTGGGAACGACCGCGGGGGTGTAGTGGTCGTAGACACCCATGCCCGCAAAGCAGGTCAGCTGCCTGTTCTGCGAGCCCAGCCGCTCGAAAATCTGGCGCACCTCAAGCTCGCTGGCACTGAGCGGCAGCTGGTAGTCGCCGCGAAAGCGGATGCTGTCGGGAATCTGGGCGTAGAGGTCGTCGAGCGCCGCCACGCCAACCCTGTCGAGCATCGCCTTCAGGTCGTCAGCGGTGTGTGGGAAATACTTGTAGTCCATCATGTCTCTACTTGTTGCAGAACGACTCGTAGGCGGCAGCATCCATCAGACTGTCGAGTTCCGTCTTGTCGCTGAGCTGCACCTTGATAATCCAGTTGGCGTAGGCATCCTGATTGACAAGCTCGGGCTGGTCGTCAAGCGCCTCGTTCACCTCAACCACCGTGCCGCTGACCGGCGCGTTCAGGTCAGAGGCGGCCTTCACGCTCTCCACGGCGCCGAACTCCTCGCCGGCCGTCACCTCGTCGTCGACATCGGGCATGTCGACATAGACCACGCTGCCCAGCGCGCCCTGCGCATAGTCCGTGATACCAATGAAACCATAGTCACCTTCTACTCTTACATATTCGTGCGACTCTGAGTAGTAGAGTCCTTCAATTACTTTTGCCATGATATTCTGATAGTTTTAAAGATTTTGATTGTTGTCTGATGCTTGTCGGGTCACTTCTTGTAGCTCTTGTTGTAGAACTGCTTCTTCACCACCTTTCCGGGGAACACCTTGTTGCGTATCTGGATTTCCACGTCAGTGCCCAGCTGGGCGTACTGGCTGTCGATGAGTGCCATGCAGACACTCGTGTCGGTGGAGAGCGTGTGGTAGCCCGTGGTCACGGTGCCTATGGGCTGGCCGTCCTTCAGCACGGTGTAGCCGTGGCGGGGTATGGCCCTGTCGGCCAGCTCTATGCCTACCAGCCGCTGCGCCGGCCCTTCGGCCTTCTGCCGGGCCAGTGCCTCGCGGCCAATGAACTCTGGCTTGTCCAGCTTTACGAACATGCCCAGGCCCGCCATTATCGGCGTGATGCTCTCTGAGAGTTCGTTGCCGTAGAGCGGCAGCCCCACCTCGAAGCGCAGGGTGTCGCGGCAGCCCAGTCCGCAAGCCTGAACGCCGGCGGCAATCAGCCGGTCCCAGCAGCTGCGAATGAAGTCGTGCGAGCCGTAGACCTCGAAGCCGTCCTCGCCCGTGTAGCCCGTGCGGCTGACAATCGTGTCGCCCACCGTCTTGCAGGTGTAGAACGCCAGCTCGCGGCAGGGCAGACCCAGCACCCGCTCCATCGTGTCCTCGGCCTCGGGGCCCTGCACGGCAATCTGGCCGTAGAAGTCGGAGCGGTTTTGCAGGTCGATGTCGAAGCCGGCGGCATGCTGCTGCATCCACGCCCAGTCCTTGTCGATGTTAGAGGCGTTGATAACCAGGAAAAAGTCCTGTTCGCCCATCTTGTAGACCAGCAGGTCGTCTACCGTTCCGCCGTCGTCGTAGCACATCATGCCGTAGAAAATCTTGCCAACGGGCGCGCCGGCAATGTCGTTGGTGAAGATATGCTGCACGTAGCGCTCCGCATCGGTGCCGCGCACCGTCACCTCGCCCATGTGGGAGACATCGAAGAGCCCAACGCGCTCGCGCACGGCCAAATGCTCCGGGGCAATGCCCTTGTATTGTATCGGCATGTCATAGCCGCCAAACGGTGCCATCAGCGCGGCCAGATAAAGATGCTTGTCGTGTAGACAGGTCTTCTTCTCCTTCTTTTCCAGTTCTTGTTTTATAGCCATGTCTGTCTCTTGGATTTTAATTGTTTCTTGAATATTAATGATTGGTCAGTAAACTGATATAGTCTTCTCGCAGATAGTCCTGTTCCAGCTGCTCTATCCGTGCTATGTCGTCGGCAGTCAGCATCCGCTCGCCGTCGCAGAGTGTCTGGCGGATGAGGGTCTTCACCTGGCTGAGCGGCAGCGGGGTGTGGTCTTTCAGCAGCGTGATGCGCTGGCGCACACTCTCAACGCCCTTCGACTGGAGCTTCTCGTGGCTCGGCGTAATGGCGTTCAGCATGTGTGCCATGTTCGTGTCGTAGAGCATGGTGCTGTGTACAATGCTGCGCCCGCCTGCCCTTGCCCCGTCGGGCTGGCTGGCAGAGAGGGGAATGTGGTAGCAGGCCGTGCCGCACACCTTGCGGTCGCCAATGAGAATGTCGTTGTGGCTGGTGCCCGTGGCGCTGACCCCCAGCTTGCGAAGCACCAGCAGCAGCATCTGAACGAAGCGGTTGAACGCAAAGCCCACGTTGTCGCCGTCGGTAATGAATGACAGCATCACGTTGTCCTGGTCGGCATAGACACAGCCGCCGCCGCTCTTGCGGCGGTAGACCTTGATGGCATGGTCGCGGCAATATGCCAGGTTCACCTCGTTTTCCACCACCTGGTGCCTGCCGAAGATGACCGTTGGCTCCACCTGCCACATGAAGAAGCAGTCGGGCTCGTCAACGTGGCGCGCCACATACTCCTCCATTGCCAGATAAAACGACAAATGGCGGGTCTCAGCAGTCGGCAGCGTGATATATTTCATGCGAATGAATAGGTCAGCAGGTTTTTCGACTGCAAAAATATGAAGTTTTTATGTAATTTCCAAATTATTTAACGGGAATTTTCCAGAAATTTCAATTCTGCTTCCAGCATCTCCAATTTCCGCATCCGATAACCAGCCTCGCGGGCCATGGCTATGGGGCGGGAGTAGAGATAGTGGATTTCCATCGGGCGGTGGTGGTCGTAGTCCAGCTTCATCGATGGCGAGTAGGGAGTCATCTCGTCGGTCATCTGCATCATCTTCCCGACAAAAGCCTCGTCAACACCCTGTACGCCCAATGCGCGGCTGGCCTCCACCACCTCCATCATCAGGTCGTGAATGAGCTGGCGCGTGGCGGGCTGTCTCAGCAGCAGGTCGGTGCGGGTGTTGAGTGCTACGGTCATGCCGTTGAAAGGCATGTTCCACACGGCTTTCTTCCAGCGGGCCTCGGCGTAGTCGACCGGCGCTGCCTGAATGCCTGCGGCTGTGAAGTCAGACAGAATGGCCTGAAAGCGCGACTCGTCTTGGCACGAGTAGTTACCCAGGTTGATGCTGCCGTAGCACTGGTGGCTCACATGGCCCGGCCCGGTCTTGGCCGAGCAGATGAACGCCAGGCCGGCCACTAAGGGCACGGTGGGGAACATGGCCTGCACATCGGCCTCAACGCCCACGCCGTTCTGTATGAGTATCACCACGGTGTCGTCGTGCAGCAGCGGGGGCAGCAGCCCGGCGAGCAGGTGGTTGTTGATGGTCTTCAGACCCACCAGCACCACGTCGCACTGCGGCATGTCGGCCGCCTGCCGGTAGGCATTGACAGCATCCAGGTGGAAAGAGCCGTCGCAGGAGTCCACCTGCAAGCCGTGTTCACGCACGTGTTCGTAGTCTTTATGCAGCAGGAAATGCACTTCCTGTCCGCTGCGGGCCAGCCGGGCGCCGTAAAACCCGCCGATGGCCCCTGTTCCAATCACTCCGTATCTCATTTGCTCAAAATTTGAATGCAAAATTAACGATTTTATTTGAAAAAGTGTGAAATATCGGAAAAAAGGTGTAACTTTGCAAAATCTATTCAACTATTATCAGTGGAACAAGAGAAATTTACGCTACTCAATAGCATCAGCTATCCTGATGACCTGCGGCGGTTGAAAGTAGACCAGCTGCCACAGCTATGCGAAGAACTGAGGAAAGACATAGTCGATGAGCTGTCTGTCAATCCCGGGCACTTGGCTTCCAGTTTGGGAGTGGTTGAAATAACCGTAGCTTTACACTATGTTTACAACACTCCTGATGACCGCATCGTGTGGGATGTAGGGCACCAGGCATACGGTCACAAGATTCTCACCGGCAGGCGCGAGCAGTTCTGCACCAACCGCAAGTTAGGGGGGCTGCGCCCGTTCCCGTCGCCGCTGGAAAGCGAGTATGACACGTTTGCCTGCGGCCATTCCTCGAACTCCATTTCCGCAGCCTTGGGCATGGCCGTGGCGGCCTGCCAGACCGGCAACCCACGCAAGGTGGTGGCCGTCATTGGCGATGGAGCCATGTCGGGCGGACTGGCCTTTGAGGGGCTGAACAACGTGTCGTCAAGTCCTAACGACCTGCTTATCATCCTGAATGACAATAACATGTCGATTGACCGCTCTGTCGGCGGCATGAAGCAGTATCTGCTGGGGCTGAACACCAATGAGACCTACAATGCCCTCAGATTCAAGGCTTCGCGGTGGATGCACCGAAAGGGTATGCTGAATGATGACAGGCGCAAGGGGCTGATTCGACTGTCGAATGCCGTGAAAAGTGCCATTTCACATCAGCAGAACATCTTCGAAGGCATGAACATACGCTACTTTGGGCCGTTTGATGGGCACAACGTGAAGGAGCTGGTGCGCGTGCTGAGGCAGATGAAGGACATGAAAGGGCCGAAGCTGCTGCATCTGCACACCAAGAAAGGGCACGGCTATGCCCCGGCTGAGCAAGATGTCACCACATGGCATGCCCCGGGGAAATTTGACCCGGAGACAGGCGAGCGCATCGTGGATAACTCTCCCGATAAGCCGCAGAAATACCAGGATGTCTTCGGCCATACGCTGCTGGAACTGGCAGAGCAGAATCCGAAGATTGTCGGCGTGACACCAGCCATGCCAACGGGCTGCTCGATGAACATCATGATGAAGGCCATGCCTGAGCGCGTCTTCGATGTAGGCATTGCCGAAGGGCATGCGGTCACGTTCTCAGGCGGCATGGCCAAAGACGGGCTCATCCCGTTCTGCAACATATACTCGGCTTTCTCGCAAAGGGCATTTGACAACATCATCCATGATGTGGCGCTGCTTGGGCTGAACGTAGTGTTCTGCTTTGACCGCGCCGGATTGGTCGGCGAAGATGGGGCAACCCATCACGGCGCATTCGACTTGGCTGCGCTAAGGCCCGTTCCAAACCTGACCATCGCATCGCCGTTAGATGAACACGAGCTAAGGCGGCTGATGTACACTGCACAGCTGCCCGGCAAAGGGTCTTTCGTCATCCGCTATCCCAGAGGGGGCGGGGTGCTGAAAGACTGGCGCTGCCCGCTGGAGGAAATCAAGGTGGGAACGGGGCGGAAGCTGCAAGACGGCCAAGGGGTGGCCGTGCTGGCCATAGGCCCCATCGGCAATGAGGCGTTAGCTGCCGCCAAGGCTACGGGGGCGGCCATGTATGACATGCGCTTCCTCAAACCGTTAGATGAACAGTTGCTGCAAGAGGTCGCCGAAAGGTTTGACCGTATCGTCACCGTGGAGAACGGTGTCAAGAACGGCGGTCTCGGCTCGGCAGTCCTGGAATGGATGAATGACCACGGCTATCAGCCGCGTATAACTCGCTTAGGGTTGCCTGACAACCGCTTCGTGGAACACGGAACTATCAGCGAGTTGCAGCAGATAGTCGGGCTTGACACTACAAGCATCATCAACGCCATCAAATCATGAAGATTATCATCGCTGGTGCAGGTGCCGTGGGAACTCACCTGTCGAAACTGCTGTCTGGCGAAAAGCAAGACTGCGTGCTGATTGACGAGAGTGCCGAGCGGCTGGCCGCCATGGGCGACTATGACATCATGACCCTGCAGGCCCAGCCCACCAGTATCAAGGCACTGAAGGATGCGGGCATACAGGGGGCTGACCTCTTTGTTGGCGTAACACCTGAAGAGACCACCAACATTGCCTGCTGCATCTTGGCGCACGAGTTGGGTGCCAAGAAAACCGTGGCGCGCATTGACAACTACGAATATCTGTCGGCCCAGAATCAGGCCATGTTCCAAAAATTAGGCGTGGATTCCATGGTCTACCCGGAAGTGCTGGCGGCCATCGACATCACCAACGGCCTGAAAATGTCGTGGGTGCGGCAGCGGTGGGATGTCTACAATGGCGCGCTGGTCTTGTTGGGTATCAAGCTCAGAAACGAGTGCGAGGTTCTTGACCAGCCACTGAAAGACCTTTGCGGCCCCAACGACCCTTACCATGTCGTTGCCATCAAGCGCGCTGAGGACACCATCATCCCCAGCGGACTCGACACCTTGCAGCTGAACGATATGGCCTACTTCATGACAACGAAGGACTATATCCCGTACATCCGCAAGATTGTGGGCAAGGAACATTACACTGATGTGGAGCGGGTCATCATCATGGGCGGCGGAAAGACTGCCGTCAGGGCTGCGCTGACCACACCTGACTATATGAGCGTGAAAATCATAGAACAGAACGCGGAGCGCTGTGACAGGCTGAACGAACTGCTGACTGACAACCCGGCCATGGTGATTCACGGTGATGGGCGTGATGTAGGGCTTCTGACAGAGGAAGGTATCAAAAAGACACAGGCATTTGTCGCGCTGACCGGCAATACTGAGAGAAACATACTGGCTTGCCTGTCGGCTAAGAAGATGGGGGTCAGGAAAACGATTGCCATGGTGGAAAACCTGGATTATGTCGGCATGGCGGAGAGCTTGGATATCGGCACCATCATCAACAAGAAGACGGTGGCGGCCAGCCATATCTTCCAAATGACCCTGAAGGCCGATGTGCGAAACATGCGGCAGCTCATGTTCGTCGATGCTGATGTGGCAGAGTTCGTGGCCGCTGAAGACTCAAAGGTGACCCAGAAGCCCGTAAAGGCATTAGGGCTGCCCTTTGGCGTGACTATCGGCGGGTTAGTGCGCAATGGCCACGGCATACTGGTAAACGGAAACACCCAGATTCAGGCGGGCGACTCGGTCATGGTGTTCTGTCACGAACACAAGATGGCTGTCGTTGAGAAGTATTTCAAGAAGTCCACGCTATGGTAAACTTCCGGCTTATCAGTAAGATTATCGGCTCGCTGCTCTTTGTTGAAGCTATGTTCATGGTGGGGTGTCTGATTATGGCATTCGTCTTCCGCGAAGATGACACCATGGCGTTCTTGATTAGTATCTTGCTGACATTCGCCGGGGCTTTCTTGTTCCACTACTTAGGGCAGTCTGCCAAGAATTCCCTATCGCGGCGCGATGCTTATGTCGTGGTGACTGCCGTCTGGATTATCTTCTCTGCCTTTGGTACGCTGCCTTACCTCATCCACGGTAGCATTACCAACCTGACCGATGCTTTCTTCGAGTCCATCTCCGGGTTTACTACCACAGGGTGCAGTATCTTCAATGATGTGGAACGGTTGCCGCATGGCATGTTGTTCTGGCGCTCGCTCACACAATGGATTGGCGGACTGGGAATCGTGTTCTTTACCATAGCCATTCTGCCCTCGCTCGTTGGCGGTACGGTGAAAGTGTTTGCCGCTGAGGCAACAGGCCCCATGCGCTCGAAGTTCCACCCAAAACTCTCAACCAACGCCAAGTGGATTTGGTCTGTCTACATCTTGCTGACCATTGGCTGCGGGCTGGCATACTGGGGAGCAGGCATGTCGTGGTTTGATGCCACCAACTATTCCATGACTACAACGGCAACGGGTGGTTTTTCCACCCATAACGATTCGACTGTGTTCTTCCACTCGGCGCTTATCGACTACACATCGATACTCTTTCAGTTTTTGGCGGGCATAAACTTCACCTTGCTCTATCTTTCCGTGTTCAAGATGCGGCTGGGTGACATGCTGGGCAACTCTGAGTTCAAGTTCTATGTGTTGTGCATCGTCTTGGCAACGGGGTGCATTGGCTATATCCTCATTACGCAGCTGGACTATGACTTTGCCCATGCGCTGCGGTCGGCTTTGTTTCAGGTTGTCTCGTTCATAACCACTACAGGATTGTTTAATGACAACGTGGCGCTGTGGCCTCACCTGACTTGGGTGATTCTTGGACTGCTGATGTTCATAGGAGCTTGCGCTGGTAGCACCACGGGCGGCTTCAAGTGCATACGCTGCCTGATGTTACTGAAAGTGCTGCAAAACGAGTTCCGGCATATCCTGCATCCAAACGCGGTGTTGCCCGTAAGGTTGGGCGACCAGAACGTACCGCAGGGTAAGCTCATCTCGCTGTTGGCTTTCTTCACGCTTTTTGTACTGATGCTCATCATCACAGCCGCGTTCATGCTGATGGCAGGGGTCGACCACACTAATGCTGTGGTCATTGCCCTGAGCTGCATGAGCAATGTGGGGCCTTCACTCGCCAATGATATCGGGGCAAACATGTCATGGGCAGACCTGCCAAGTCTGTCAAAATGGCTGCTCTCGTTGCTCATGCTCATGGGGCGTCTGGAAGTGATGACCGTATTGGTGCTTTTCACGCGGAGTTTCTGGAAAGACAATTAAAATGACAGAAAGATGGCAACGATATATAAGTTCAACCCGATACTGAAGCAGACCCTTTGGGGCGGCTCGAAGATTATCTCTTTCAAGCAGCTTGACACGCAGTTGGAAAACGTGGGCGAGAGCTGGGAGATTTCTGGAGTCACGGGCAACGAGACCGTTGTTGCCGATGGCCCTGACCGCGGAAAGACACTCACCCAACTGCTCCGTGAGCAGAAGGCCGGATTGGTTGGCAAGGAGAACTATGAGCGCTTTGGCGATGAATTCCCGTTGCTCATCAAGTTTATCGATGCCCGCCGAGACCTCAGCATTCAGGTGCATCCCACAGATGAGATGGCTCGCCGACAAGGGCAGTTGCACGGAAAGACGGAGATGTGGTATGCACTCCCGTCTGATGCTGCCGCCAATCCCCATGCCTCTGAGCAGAAGTCAGGCTCAAAGCCCATGCTATACAACGGGCTGAAGCATCAGATAACACCGGCAATGTACAAGCAGATGGTGGCTAACGGCACTATCACCGAGGCATTGGCGCGGCATGAAGTAAGCGAAGGCGATGTGTTCTTCATTCCGGCTGGGCGCATCCATGCCATTGGTGCCGGCTGTTTTGTAGCTGAGATTCAGCAGACCTCAGACACCACCTACCGTATCTACGATTTCAATCGGCGTGACAAAGACGGAAACTTCCGCGAGCTGCACACAGAGTTGGCCGCCGAATCGATAGACTACAGCATTCTGTCTGACTACCGCACCCACTACCAACAGATAAAAAACGAAGGCGTACCACTGGTTAGCTGCCCGTATTTCACCACGGCTGTCTACGATTTGACTGAACCCATGTCGATTGACTATTCAGAACTCGATTCGTTTGTCATTCTCATCGCCGTAAGCGGTGAAGGCACACTCAGTGCCAACGGTCAGCATGCGTCTTTTCGTGCGGGCGAAGTGGTTCTTCTGCCAGCCACTGTCAGCGAAGTAAAAGTTGAGGGTATTGTCAAGTTTTTGGAGACTTATACATAGCATTCGGCGCGCCAACGCTTAATTCCTGGCGAATTCCTGTGCGCAACAGCCAACCAAATACACCTGCTCCCTATTTGGGCAGCTCCCCCTCTCCATCCAGATACCTCCGCACGTCAGCCTGCACCATTCGAAATTGCTCGGAACTCATGTAGCCGTTGTTTTTCTTGAGCATGCCTTTGACATCTTGCAACGAATTTTCGTAACACGCCATTTCGTTGCGCTTCTGCGCCCTGTGTGCTTGGGAAAGGTTGATTTCCTGTTGCCGCTCCTGTCGCAGCAGGCTGCAAACCTTCGAAATGATAGGTACAATAATCGTGTCGAAAAGATAATGCCCCTGAATATACAGGTAAGTCGTCTGTGGCGTAACGCCCAATCGCTTGATATCCTCTTTGGTCTGCAAATATTCACTCTTGCGGTTGGGAAACTGCCGTTGCAGCTCCCGTATCTTCACCCCAACCTTGTGCCGCACGTTAGCCAACGACTTGGCCGGGTCTTTGACACAAAAGCCGCCCAAGACAATGACACGGTTGAAGTTGGAGATTGAAAACTTTGCGTGGTTGCCATTGCGGTGGCACATGATGCTCCACACAAACAGCGGGAAAATGGCTTCGGAAAACTCAGCAATAAAAGCCCGGAAATCGAAGATGCGGTGGTCATTGAGCGACACAGACACGCAGACATTATGCAGCGAAGGGGCGTAGCACTGGAAATTCTCGATAGCATAGACATAGGTGTGGAACACATAAGGACTACTCAGCACCCGCTTCGACTGTGAGGTGCGCCCCTGCACCAAATAGTCATAATCCGCATCGACACAGGCAATCATATCCCTGCCCAACGGCTCACCCTCCAGAAAATTCATCAGCACCGACTTCTTGCCCCGCGTCAGATTAATCTTCGATGGCAGCATGACCTCAAAGTACCGCTTGTCGTTCTCGAACTCGCTGAGTACTGTCCGCCAGAAGTAGATGTCATCATAGCTCTCGACATAGGCTACAATCCTGCGCCGTGCCTGCTTCGAGTTCAGCGAGTTGGCTGCTTCGATATACTGGCTGGTGATGTTGTCTTTCAGTCGGCTGCTCATAGGTAATGGGGGTAAAGTAGCGTTTGGCGGAAAAATCTTGGTAACTAAACGGTTATAGGGTGATGTCACTTACTTCCGTTACGCTGTCCATCCATCCGTTCATGATGACTGCGGGCGAGTGGGTGGTCAAGATAATCTGCACACGTGGGTTTAGTTCCAGACAAAGGTCAATGAGCCGCTTCTGCCACTCAATGTGAAGGCTCACCTCTGGCTCATCCATGAAAAGCACGTGTGGCTGGTCATCTTCGACAAGCACTGTCAGCAGAATGGCCAACATCTGCTTTTCGCCGCTACTTAGCTGGTAGGGAACTAAAGTCTCGCCTATCTGCGAAAAGCGAATCTCGTTTTCTGTCCTGACAATTTTCTTGCCCGTCTCGGCGAAAAGTTCATCGACAATGTCCTGAAAGCGTTTCTTCTTGACCGACAAGTGCTGGGCGGCCTCGGCATTGCCCTGTTGCAGTTCCGCGATAATGCGATTGCCAATGTTCACCTGATAGTCCAGGTACTTACGTTGCAAATGGTACAGCTGGAAGTCAAGGGCTGACGAGATGCGGGTGTCAACGTGTGTCATTGTCTGCAAGTCAAGCACAGGCGAGTCAAGTGAACGAATAACATCATAGCGAATCCACTTGGCTTCCTTTGGCTCCACCTCTAATTTAACCCCTTTCAGCTGATGGCTTGGGTACTCGCCACCGGCAGTCAACCCTTTCACCACCTTGTTCAGTATGGTAGACTTACCCACGCCATTAATGCCGCTGAGTATGTTCACCTGCGGGTTAAGCTCCCAGACAATGTGCTTCTTGCCCGACCATAGGGAGTCAATCTCTATTCGTTTGATATAGTCTGCGTATTTCTGCATAGTCCTAAGTTTTTCGCAAAGATAATGATTTTTT
>JAFLSH010000300.1 GCA_022511055.1 Prevotella sp.
CCCTGTACTCTTGGCATCAAGCTATGCACACGCTTTGGCGTGGTGCATTCTTATAAGAGTACAGGGGTTCCAAATTCCGACTTCTACCCCTTAGGTCAAGTGCATAAGAGTGGCTGCGCCATTCTTTGTACCCAAATCTTTGCATACCATAGTAATGATTGTTTAAATTACGAACTTATGTATTGTAAAAAATGTGGAAAAGAACTGCCAAATGGCTCTAACTTTTGCCCAAATTGTGGGGCTAAGCAGAATATTAATGCTTATGGCAGTCACTCGTACTCCGCTGCGAGGCACTGATGGAGCGGATGCCCGCTGAGGCGCGGGATGCCTTCTACCAGCTGGTCTACTACCCGGCGGTGGCCAGTGCGGGCGTGGCCGAAATCTACAACTGTGCCACCACGGGCGACAGCCTTGCCGTTAACTACCTGATGGAGAAAGACCGGCGGCTCACTGACTATTACAACAACAGCCGCTACAGCTACTTCGGGGCTAACGGCCTCGAATGATGATGCGCCGATAGCTGCAAAGGGCTATCGGCCCGTTATCCTCAACTTCGCAGATGACGTGAATCTCTGCGCGCTCGCTCCCCGCCGGTATCGAGAGGCTGGCCTGCGAGCCTTGCCCGCTGAGGGTTACGCCTTCGGGGCAGTGCCCCGCATCGGTCTGAATCCACCACTTGAAGCTGAGCTGATGCCCATCAGGGTCGAATGAGCGCGAGGCATCAAGCGCGATGGTCTCACCTGCCCGGGCGCTGACCTCTATGGGGCGGGTTCCCCTGCTGCCGTTGACGACGACAATGGGGTTGCGGTTGCCCGCTCCGTTCTGCACCCACGCCATTCGGGCGGCGAAGTCGCGGAAGATGGCGGGGTAAAACCGCTCTTCATAGCTGCGCGAGATGCCCTTCTGCGGCTGTTGCCAGTTAGTCCATGCCGTGGTCAGCGAGTCGGGGCAGATGCCACGCCTGAAGCAGCCCGCCCAGCCAATCTGCTCAGGCTCATTTGGGTTGTGTAGGCCGTTGGGCAGCACGTGTAGGAAGCTGGGCGTATCGCCTTCCACGCCGTACTTGTAGGTGGGGTACACGCCACCAAGCCGCCCCTTTCCCTGAATCTCCGATGCGTACTGCTGCCAGTTCTGGCTGCCGAGTTCGCACTGCGACAGCCACGCACTTTCATCCCAAATGAAGAGCAGGTCATCGGCAAACTCGCGCCGCAGCCACTGATGCGAGCTGTAGGCGCGGTTCATGCGCATGGCATAGACCATATCCTGGTCTGTTATCGTATATACGCGCAGCTTGTGCAGAAAAGCCTTCAGTTCCTCAGCCGTGCGCTGCTGCTGCACCTGCCATATCGCCTGTGCCAATGTGTTAGCGCCGCCCCAGCAGCAAATCCACAGTGGGCGGGGGTCTTTCTCGTCGACCAGCCTGATGATGAGGTCGCTTCCGGCCGACTGGTTTCCCTCGCCGATAACGCCAATGCCCGAGCGCAGACTGCCCATGGCCACGCGGCTTCTGAGGTATTCGGGGCTGGGCCAGTAGCCTATCCGCTGCTGCCCCTGCTCCTTCTTCAGCGGCAGAAACCGCTTTTGCCCGGAGCGCGCCATCAGCTTGTGGACATCTTGTTCGTAGGCATCAATCACCCGATGGAGCGAGTCGGCCCATTCCACGGGGTAGGGGTCGCAGTTCCACCCCGTTGTGGTGATGAGCGCCTCAATTTCCAGCTGGTCGGCATACACCATCAGCCGCACCATCGACTCCATGTCATCAGGCTCAACGTTGCCGGGGGCAATGTCAGTCAGAATAGCTACTCGGGGCTTCAGCTCGCCGGCGGCGTGTACTGCTCCTGTGATGCAGAGGAGCAGCAAGGTTATGACAATTACAGCTTTTTTCATCTCTTTCTTGGATTTTGCTGCAAATATACTAAAAAAATCTGATAATCCCCAACAATACCGCACGTTTCGTCTATAAATCGCGTATATATATAGTAGCTATACAAGCTACTTGCCCTACACCCTCAACACCCCCTACACCCGATGCTTGTAAACGTCTGATTTTCAATGGGTATTTATGGCTATTTTGGGTGTAGGGGAAGAAATCTACCCCACACCCAATCTGCACCCTGGGTGTTGG
>JAFLSH010000301.1 GCA_022511055.1 Prevotella sp.
CCTCAACACCCTGGGGTGTTGAGGGTGTCGCGGGTGCGGGGCATCCAGCCTGTTCAGCTACTATATACGCGTATAGGCGCTTATTTCGAAGGGAAACAACAAGCCGCCCGGCCAAGCCTCAATTCACTTTCTCGAACATACGGCTGGGGGCAACGGTGTAGATGTTCTTGCCCTTGGGCTTGTGGTCGGCCGTATATTCCATGACACTAATCTCGTAGTCGCTCGTGATGGAGAAATCGGGCAAAGGCTCTTCGTCAATAACGCGCTGAGCCTTCTTGCCAGGCGTGTAGAGCAGCAGCTTGTCGACTGGGAAATACTCGTTGTCGAGCGAATAGAGCCACAGGGCATACTCTCCCTCGTCCTCGTCAGCGGCCAGCAGCAACAGGCGCGTGCCCGCCGTCTCGGGCAACGTGATGGCGCACGGCGCCACCCGCCCCTCCAGATTGAGCGCAAGCACTATCTCCTGTGGTATCGGCTTGTAATTGGGAATGGCCTTCACATAGTCATAGGAATAGCGCAGCGGCAGCGGCTGTATGCTCAGGCTGTCATAGAACACTCGCAGCGGATTCGGGTCCTCAAGCGAAATGCCCTGAAGCCGAAGCAGGCGCACCTGCTCCAAAGTCTTCACACTGTCTATCTTCTGCTGCAAATCTGCGGGCACACCGCGCCTGAAGCTACAGGCCGACAGCGAAGCCACCGCAAACACGCAGACCAATGCCTTGCACAAACTGATTCTCATACCACATCCATTCTTTTTAGTTACAAGTCTGCCGACACCGCCGCGCATCTGAACGCGCACTCCGGCCATGACAACAGAAAAAGAGAAAACACTGCCCCTGTAAGCCGGGTTCTGTTCTGACAAGTTGTCAGTGTCTGTCATTTATCTACTCCATGGGTCACCCCATGGCTCAAGCATTCTACCCTCCACCGTAATGTCAGACATTTCGGGCGGGCAACCCTGAATGACGGTGGTTTACTTGAACTTGCAGCCCCCAGATGGCACAGCACGACTGTCACCAGCCGCCTGGTGGTCTCTTACACCACCTTCTCACCCTTACCCTGTAGCCCCGCCAAGCAGGGCACGGGGCGGTTGTTTTCTTCTGCCATATCCTGCTGTCACCAACAGCTTCCACTTTCAGAAGTGGGGCACCCTGTGCTGCCCGGACTTTCCTCTCGTGACACGTCACCAGCGACAGACCGTGGCAGTGCTTTCAGCTTGCAAAGTTACACAAAAGAATTAAGAAAGAAGAATCGGTAAACAAGATTTTTACAGCCCACCCGCCACGCCGCCACACATGGCCTGCATCAGTAAAGGAGCGATAGGTAAATATTAATAACTAAAGTATGGTTTTCTTGTTAATTTTGTCAATTATTTAAGAATTGAAGTGTTAATCGCAAAGAGCCGTTAAAGCACGAAACAGAATTGTTAAATTGGAAAAAATAATCACGCCATTTTGTCAGTTTACCAAAAAATGCCCTTATATTTGCACCAGAATTAGCAAAAATGCGACATCAGAAACAGAAGTATTAACAACTAAATTTAAAGAAGATGAATATGAAAAAAGTTTTGAACATTGCAGTTCCTACCTCAGCACTGGTAGCAATTGTTTTCTCGGTAGCAGCATTCAGCCACTCCAACGCAGCAACAGCCCCAGAGGCCGCACCGCTGACCACCACGGCCGCTCCGGCACCGGGGCAGCCCGTCGACCTGACCTACGCGGCAGAAAAGTCGCTGCCCTCAGTGGTCTACATCAAGAACACGCAGCTGCAGCGCAGCCAGGGCCGTTCCTCGCAGTACGTCGACCCATTCGAGTATTTCTTCGGCGACCCATTCGGCGGATTCTTCGGTCGCGGCCAGGGCAACGGCCAGCGCCAGCAGCAACAGCAGCCCAGGGTCGAGAAGCGGCAGGCAGCCGGCTCGGGAGTCATCATCTCGGCTGACGGCTACATAGTCACTAACAACCACGTCGTCGACGGGGCAGATGAGCTGACCGTCACGCTGAACGACAGCAAGGAGTACTCGGCACGCATCATTGGCGCTGATGCCACCACCGACCTGGCGCTCATCAAGATTGATGCCAAGAACCTGCCCGCCATCACCATTGCCAACAGCGACAA
>JAFLSH010000302.1 GCA_022511055.1 Prevotella sp.
ATTCGGACATTACAAGGCGAAAAGTTTCGGCGGTTAACCTTATTTAACGAATTAAAGGCGGGAGGGTAGGTTTTTGGTAGGGGTGGTAGGTATAGTAGGTGCGGTAGGTATTGCAGGCGAAGTCACCCTACAAAACCTACAATACCTACCACACCTACCCTCCCCTACTACACCTACCCGCCAACCTCATTGCAAAAATCAAGAAAAAGCGCATTTTCTTTGCCATTGCAATCATTTTTTCGTAACTTTGCACCCTAAACCACAAAAAAGAGACATGAAACGACTGATAATGGCAGTGCTAATGGCACAATCATTGATAGTGAGTAGCACCGCACAAACCCTGAAAGATTATCCCGCCATAGCACTCGACTACTTGAAAAACCTGAAGTGCTTTGAGCGCGTGGATGTCGGCGTGACAGCCGGTACAACCGGCATTGGCGTAGACGTGGCCACGAACATCGGCGAACATGTGCAGCTTCGCGCTGGCGCAGCTATCATGCCCCACTTCAGTCAGGACTTGCACTTCACCGTAGAGGCGGGTGACGACGAGACGGCTGGCACGATGACAGCCAAACAGCGTTTTGAGCGACTGAAAGAGCGGATGCCGGAGTTCAGCTACTACGATATCCACGACGAAGTGACGATGAGCGGCAAGCCGACCTACTGGAACTTGAAGCTGATGATTGACGTGTTCCCGTTCCGCAACAAGCATTGGCACCTGACAGGCGGACTTTACTGGGGTACGCCGACCATCGGCAAGGCGGTAAACATCGTTGAAGATGCACCAACGCTGATAGCCGTGGGCGTGTATAACCACTGGTACAACCGCCTGACAACGGAGGACTTTATCTATCTCATTGACGACATGGAGATGGACTACAGCTTGCAGCAGGCCATGAAGGAAATGTTCCTGCGCTACGGGCGCATGGGCGTACACGTGGGTAACTACGTGGAAGACATGGTCGATGCAGAAGGGAACATTGTTCACAAAAAGGGCGAGCGCTATATGATGGAGCCCGACGACGACGGTACCGCTCGCGCCAAAGTGCGGGTGAATGCGTTTAAGCCATACCTGGGCTTTGGCTATGGCGGCCGACTTATGAAGGGCGACGACCGCTACCAAGTGTCATTCGACTGCGGACTGATGTTCTGGGGCGGTACACCGCATATCTACACGCACGACGGCACAGACCTGAGCAGGGATGTGGAGGATATCGGCGGCAAGGTAGGCAGCTATGTTAATTTTGTCAAGGCATTCAAGGCTTTTCCTGTGCTGAATGTGAGAGTCTCACGGCGGTTGTAGAGAGCTTCTTCTGTAAGGGTAGTTGGTAGGTATAGTAGGTTTGGTAGGTAGGGCGAGCAAGGGATGCGAACAAGAAAAATGGCTGCAGCCAAAAGGCAGCAGCCATAGATGATGATAGAGGTTAGGGGTGGGTCTGCGTTTATTTCACCACCACTTTCTTGCCATTCACGATGTAGACACCCGGGGCAAGAGGCTGACCATCAGCCAGACGGACACCCTGAAGGGTGTAAGTGGCAGGCTGCTGATTAGGCGTATTGTTAGCCGAATGGATGCCAGTAACCTCAGTCACGAAATCAGAATACTCTGTGCCAGAAAGCAATGCGGCCTCAGAATTGCTGGTGGAAGCCACGACAACGTATGCCTTGTTGGAAGGCAGATAGTAGTTATCGTCTTCCCAAGCGCCCTTAACAAGATACTTGTTGTCTGCCGTTACCAGCCCGAGCTTGCCGTCAGCAGTCTTTCCCAACACGCGCATGGTGGCTGCGTTGTAACGCTGCTGCCCCTGATGGTTGGTTTGGCTCGGTGAGAAATACTGCCCACGCAACAAGTTCGCAGTGGTCACAGCAGCTGGCTCAGCATTCAATATAGTCACCTTGTTCTTCAGCGGGTCGTTAGATGCCACCTTGATGATGACTGGCGTTTCAGAAGGAACTGACTTGGAAGTCAGCGCCACTAACTCCGCACCGTCAGCCGCCCCACCCTGCTTGTACTGCTTGACGATGTAAGCCGTCATGTCGTCAGCCAGGAGAATGGGGAACGAAGCATAGAACGAGAGGTAATAGTCATCACCAATGCTGAACTCTGGTG
>JAFLSH010000303.1 GCA_022511055.1 Prevotella sp.
CATTAGAATAGTTTCATAAACCCGAATGGGAGCTTCCGCGGAAGTTCCCATTTTTTTCTTTCCCCCTTCCTGCGTGTTTGAGATGTAGAGTGCCTGTAAGGGTTTCGTGTGTGCTATTGTGCTTATTATTAATATAAATAAATATGTTCGCGCGTACCTTAAAACATAATGTTTCCCTACCATACCTGTTGCACCTGCAAAAGCATTTTATGTTATAAACGTTTATTAACAAACGGGGGGGGTAAATACTAAATATTTATAAAATTGCGAGTACAAATAAGGAGAAAAGGATGTATTTATGGAAAAATAGAGTATCTTTGCAAAAATTTGTACACAAATCTTGTCCAGAACAAAGAAGTAATTTGCAACATAAAAAAACAACTATTAATCAAAGAAATATTATGAAGTTAGGAAAAAGACTCTGTTTTCTGTTTTTTCTGCTTGTTGCGTTTGTTGGAGCGAGAGGACAGAACATTGCCTTAAAGACCAACCTGCTTTACGATGCTACGCTTACCGTCAACGCAGGCCTTGAGGTCGGTTTGGCTCCTCGTTGGTCGTTTGACTTGTCGGGCAACTACAACGGTTGGACTGTCAACGAGCATAAGTGGAAACATTGGCTGGCACAGCCAGAAGTGCGCTATTGGTTCTGCGACCATTTCGCAGGGCATTTCGTGGGCTTGCACGTGCTGGGCGGTGAGTACAATGCGGGAAATATCAAGAACAGTCTCAATTTCCTTGGCACAGACTTCTCCAAACTTACTGACTATCGTTACCAAGGCTGGATGGTAGGTGCGGGTGTTGCCTATGGCTATTCCTTCATTCTCAGCAAACATTGGGATTTGGAACTGGAGCTGGGTCTGGGCTATGTCTATAGCCGCTACGACACTTTCGAGTGCGCAGGCTGTGGCCGGAAGGTCGAGGAAAACCAGCCCCACCACTATGTTGGTCCCACGAAGGCAGCAGTGAATCTGGTCTATGAATTCTAATCAATAGCGAGTGTAAGTTATGAAGAACATATCTGTATTCAAACATGTAGCGGTTGCCATGCTCAGCATAGCAGTCGCAATACCCGTTTCTGCACAGACAGTTACTGAGACTGCCGCCGTGGTCGACCGCGGGGAGGCCTGCGGCATGGGCTTGACCGGCGTGGCTGTCAAGCGTAATGCTGCGCTGATGACTGTCGGTATGAACATGAACTTAGGCGACTTTGACCTCAAAGGTAACCGCGTGGCTGTGTTTGCGCCCATGCTGGTCAATGGCGCTGACACACTGATGCTGCAGCCGGTTGGCCTCTACAGCCGCACCCGTTGGTATCAGTATCTCCGTGCAGGCGAGAAACCGCTCGGCGGCGAGAATGAGACCACCATCCGCTGGTCGCAGCGCCCCGAGACCATGGACTACTCACAGACCGTACCGTATGCAGAATGGATGAATGGTGCGCAGCTCTATCTCCACCGCAGTGACTATGGTTGCTGTCGTACATTGGTTGACGAGCAGATGGAGCCGCTTATGACCTGGCGCGAGCTGAAATACGCTCCTGTGTTCCGTTACGTGCGCCCCGCCGTTGAGGCAGACAAAACACGTGAGCTGGTGGGCAGGGCCTACATTGATTTCCCCGTCAACCGCACGGAAATCTACCCCGATTACCGCAAGAATCCGATTGAGTTGGCGAAGATTGTTGCCACCATTGACTCTGTGCGCAGTGATAAAGACGTTACTGTGAAGCGCATTACCATCAAGGGTTATGCTTCACCTGAGAGTCCTTATGACAACAATACACGTTTGGCAAAAGGCCGCACGGCGACACTGAAGCAGTATGTACGGAAGCTATATAACTTCAGTGATGATTTCATTGCTACGGACTATGAGCCAGAGGATTGGGCAGGTCTGCGCGCGTTTGTAGAAACATCAGGTCTGGAACACAAGAAGGAGATTCTGGCAATCATAGACTGCAACATGGAGCCCGACCCCAAGGAGTGGAAAATCAAGTCTACTTATCCAGAGGAGTACCAGTTCCTGTTGCGTGAAGTCTATCCCGGCCTGCGCCACTCCGACTACACGATAACGTACACCATCCGCCAGT
>JAFLSH010000304.1 GCA_022511055.1 Prevotella sp.
AAATGTATAGTTATATTTTGCACATTTTGCCTGAAAGAGCGCAACAAAATGTTTGTAACTATCTTTTTTTCTATAAAAAAGGCAAAAAAAAAGTTTTATCTCGCATATCTTTTGTAACTTTGCACACAAAAGTTAATTTATTCTTTAATTTACAACATTATGAAGATTTCCCACATTGAGCATCTGGGCATCGCAGTCCAGAGCATCGAAGAGAGCCTGCCGTTCTTCAAAGAAGTGCTTGGGCTGGAGTGTTACGCTACAGAAATTGTAGAAGACCAGAAAGTGAAGACCGCCTTCCTGAAGTGCGGTGAAGTGAAACTCGAACTGCTTGAACCGACATCGCCGGAAAGCACCATCCAGAAGTGGCTTGACAAGGGCAACAAGGGCGTGCATCACGTGGCTTTCTGCGTTGAAGACGGCGTGGCCAACGCACTGGCCGAGGTGAGCGAGAAGGGTGTCCGCCTGATAGACCAGGCTCCCCGCAAGGGCGCAGAGGGTCTGAACATTGCCTTCCTGCACCCCAAGTCAACGGCCGGCATACTGACAGAGCTGTGTGAGCATCCCGAATAATTGTTGAACAAGAAACAAAAAGTAATCGTAAGAATTTCCCCATGAGCAAGCAATTAGAAAAGATTAAGCAACTCATCGAGAAGCGCGAACAGGCTCGTCTCGGTGGTGGTGAGAAAGCCATTCAGAAACAGCACGACCGTGGCAAGTACACAGCCCGCGAGCGCATAGACATGCTGCTCGATGAAGGCTCGTTTGAAGAATATGACATGTTCAAGGAGCATCGCTGCCACAACTTCGGCATGGAGAAGAAGCAGTTCCCCGGCGATGGCGTTGTGGCCGGCAGCGGCACCATCGATGGCCGCCTGGTGTTCGTCTTTGCACAGGACTTTACCGTTCACGCCGGCTCGCTCTCTGAGACCATGAGCCAGAAGATATGCAAGGTCATGGATATGGCCATGAAGATGGGTGCCCCTGTCATCGGCATCAACGACTCGGGCGGCGCCCGCATTCAGGAAGGCATCAACGCGCTGGCAGGCTACGCCGAAATCTTCGAGCGCAACATCCTGGCCTCTGGTGTCATCCCGCAGATTTCGGGCATCTTCGGCCCCTGCGCCGGCGGTGCCGTCTACAGTCCGGCTCTGACTGACTTCACGCTGATGATGGAGAACACCTCCTACATGTTCCTCACAGGGCCGAAGGTGGTCAAGACCGTCACCGGCGAGGATATTGACCAGGAACACCTGGGCGGTGCCAGCGTTCACTCTACTAAGAGCGGTGTGACCCACTTCACGGCCAAGACCGAGGAAGAGGGTCTGCAGATGATTAAGACGCTGCTGAGCTACATTCCTTCCAACAACATGGAGCTGGCTCCGCGCCGCAAGTGTGAAGACCCCATCAACCGTCTGGAAGACTCGCTCAACGAGATTATTCCTGAAAATCCCAACGAGGCATACGACATGTACAAGGTCATCACGGCCATCACTGATGACCACGAGTTCTTTGAAGTGCAGCCCAAGTTTGCCCGCAACATCATCGTGGGCTTCGCCCGCTTCAACGGCCAGAGCGTCGGCATCGTGGCCAACCAGCCCACCTGCTACGCCGGTGTGCTTGATGTGAACGCCTCTCGCAAGGGTGCGCGCTTTGTCCGCTTCTGCGATGCCTTCAACATCCCCATCGTCTCGCTGGTCGATGTGCCAGGCTTCCTGCCCGGCACGGGTCAGGAGTACAATGCCGTCATCCTGCACGGTGCCCAGCTGCTCTATGCCTACGGCGAGGCCACCGTTCCAAAGATTACGGTCACGCTGCGCAAGTCATACGGCGGCTCACACATCGTCATGGGCTCTAAGCAGCTGCACACTGACCTGAACTACGCATGGCCGTCGGCCGAGATTGCCGTGATGGGTGCCAGCGGTGCTGCCGCCGTACTCTACGCCAAGGAAGCCAAGGCCAAGAAAGAGGCCGGCGAAGATGTCAAGGCTTTCATCGCCGAGAAGGAAGACGAGTACAACGAGCTGTTCGCCAATCCTTATCAGGCAGCCAAGTACGGCTACATCGATGATGTCATTGA
>JAFLSH010000305.1 GCA_022511055.1 Prevotella sp.
ATATATAGTAGCCATACAAACTGAATGCCCTACACCCTCAACACCCCCGACACCCTGCGCTCGTAAGTGCTTGATTTTCAATAGTTGTTTGTGGTCGTTTTGGGTGTAGGGTATCAGATGACCCTACATCCTCCTCAACACCCAGACTACAGATGGGGTGTTGGGCAATTTCCTTCCCCTACACCCAAATCGGGTGTAAATGGCCATTGGAAATCAGGCATTTACGGCTGTTGGGTGTCGGGGGTGTTGAGGGTGCGGTCAGAAAAATTTTCTGCCTACTATAGCGCGCGCACGCGCATACGCGCGCGTTACTTATTATTCTTCTGATAGTAGTCGAGCCCCTGGCGCACGTTCTTGATGAGTGCCTCTGACGTGAAGGTGGCTCCCGTAACGGCATCGACCTCTTTCTTGCTGGCCTCTTTGATGCTCAGTCCGTTCCATGCCTCAATCAGCTTCTTCTTCACGGCGTTCATGTACTTCGGCCCTTCATCGTTCTTCAGCACTTCAACCTTTTCCACCTGGTTTTTCTTGATGTAGATTTTCACGGGCACGGGGCCGGCGTAGCCTTCCACGTTTTTGCAGATGGTGGTGGTGTTGATAACGGTGCTGCCGTTCTCCTTACTGATAACACCGCTTTCCGGCTTGCCTGCGCTCATCAACAGCAGCGCGGCTGCACAGACGGCAATGGTTTTTCTCATGCTTCCTAATTATAGTTGATGGTTGTTGTTCTTGTTTCTTAGCTTGTTGGCGGCCGGAGCCTTACTTGGCGGCCCTTTTCAGTGTTGCCACTACGTATTCCGACTGCGTGCCAATGCGGTACTTGCCGCCCCAGATGCCGAGACCCGAAGAGACGTAATACTGCGTTTTCCCTCGCTGGTAGCTGCCATGCGCACATTCATACATGGCATCGGTCACCCACGAGATGGGCCATACCTGGCCGTGGTGGGTGTGGCCGCTCAGCTGGAAGTCTATGCCTGCATGCTCGGCGTGTTCCAGGTCGTAGGGCTGGTGGTCGAGCAGTATTTTGTAGGCCGAGCCGTTGGGGTCAAACCTTGCGCTGGCTGCTATCATCAGGTCTACCACCGACTTGCGGTACGGGTTGGAGCGGTCGTCATGGCAGATGACAATCAGCGAGCGGTCGATGGGCATCGAGTCGTCGTTGAGCAGGCGGATGCCTGCCTTGCGGAAGAACAGCTGCGTGTTCGGCGCGGTGCTGAAGCGCTCATGGTTGCCCAGGCAGGCGTAGATGGGGGCTGACAGGCGGCGGAACTCCGCTGCCATGTCCTCTTCCATCAGCGGCTTGGTGCTGGCATCGATAATGTCGCCGGCAATGAGTATGAAGTCTGGCTTCTCGGCGTTAATCAGGTCTACCCATTCTGCCAGGTCCTTGCGTGTGTTATTGTAGCCTAAGTGCAGGTCGCTCAACATGACTATCTTGTAGTCGCGCATCAGTGGCTTGTCGGTGGTCAGGTTGAGTTCTACGCGCTGCTTGTCGTGGTAGCGCCTGTTTCCGTAGAAGAGTACGAGTGCCGTCAGGGCGACTACGCCCAGCAGGGTCCATAGGTTATTGTAGAGCCAGCGCTTCGGCACCAGGCGCACCAGCCGCCCGAGGTCGAGCGCAAGGAAAAACAGAATCATGTAAAGCATCACAACGATAGACGATGTGCCTATCGCGTAGATGATGCGGGCAGTTCCTAACGAGTAACGGTCAAAGCCGCCTATGACACCGATGGGCAGCAGCAGAAACGCGCCCATGCCCAGGGCAATGACAACGGCTTTCCCGACCCAGGGCAGCGGCAGCACTGTCCAGATGCGCCACAATAGGTAGGCAATGCTCAATACTGAAAAAATAATTAGCCACATATGCTTTTTAATGGTTTAAGTTCTTATCTGTTTTAATGTTTAATGGTCTCTCTCTCTTTACATGGTTAAGGTCTCTATGGCTCGCCTCATGCGGTTGATGGTCTCCTCCTTGCCCAAGAAGGCAGAAATGTCGAACATGCCGGGCCCCTTGCCCTCGCCGACCAGTGTCAGCCGCCAGGCGTTCAT
>JAFLSH010000306.1 GCA_022511055.1 Prevotella sp.
GCTTCTTCTCGTTGTCGATGCGCTGCTGCTGGTTGTCCAGCTCGTTCTTGCGGCGGCCCAGCTCGTCCTGGCGCTGATTCAGCGACATCTCGCGCTGCTTCAGCTTGTTCTCGCTCTGCTGAAGGTGCTGGTTGCGCTGCTGCACCTCTTTCTCAAGCTCTGCCTTCTTGTTCAGGAACTTCTCCCTGACTTCCAGCATCTTCTTGTCCTTAATCACTTCGGCCTCCTTCTCGGCGGCACTAATCATCTCGTTGTATTTTCCCTTAATAATGTGAAGGAAAACAAAATATCCGCACACACCTCCAATGATGAAGGTCGCAACGGCTATCAAAATTGTTAAAACCATTTTTATTTACTGTTATTTTTATTAATGATACACTCTCTTTGTTTACTTCTTTCGGCTCTCACCAAGGGCGTCTTCAATTTCAGAAGTAAGTTTAGCGAACATATCATCATAGGGGGCTACATCGTTTTTATTGCGCTCACGCTGATAGAGCAGCGCAATGTCAATCAGAGCCATCAGCGAAATCTGGTGGTCGCTCTTCCGCCCCTTATACGCCTGTGCGTAGGCGTTATAGCGGTCGGTAATGAGCTTGGCTGCGGCCCGATAGTACTCCTCATCCTCGCGGTTAATGGTAACCTCGATATCATCGTCGTACACGTGTAGTCGAATATGTAGTCTGTCTCCTTTTACTTCTGCCATTGCATCATCGTTTACTTGCCATCGCTTAGTATTGCAATGCATTTGCTGACATCGCGAATCAGCTTCGACAACCGTTCCTTGGCACCTTGCAGGTCGCCGTCGGTAATCTCAATCATCCTCGCCATCTTCAGTGAGTTGTAGTTGCTTTCAGCCTGCCCAAGTTTAGCCTCCAGGACTTTAATGTCCTGTTCACTCTTTTCAAGCATCGCATAGAGTTCCTCGTTCTCCTTCTTCAGCTCCTGAAAACGAAGAATCATCTGCCTGACCCTTGTCTCGAATGCGGCTATGACCTGCTCATTCTGCTTCATGTCTACAATTTATTACGCAAAGGTAGAAAAAAAATGCGTAACTGGCTGCCTAAATGTCTGTTATTTAATATTTATTCACTTTTCAGCTGCCGCGGGGTTGGGATTCTTCTTGGCCAGCATCACCACTTTGTAGACAAAATTGGTGACCCATGGCTGCGAAAAGCCCAGTTTCTTGTTGTACTGGCGTATGGCCACCACGGTCTTCATGACCCCTGCGTCTGAGAAGTCGTTCTTGTTGAAAATGTCGTTGATGGTCTTCTCGGTCATCGTGTAGATGGCCTTCTTGAAGAATCCGGGAACGCGCAACTTGAACTTCATCAGGTTTGAAGTCAGCATCATCAGGTCTTGCGAGAAGCCCTGGAACTGGTACATATAGGCTTGAATGTCCTGTGGGGTCTTGCAGCGGCGGCGAATGCTCTGCTCAATCTCCTTGGTGAAGGATTCGTCCATGCCATAGATTTCCTTCATCATCTTGTTGACCCGTTGCTTCTCCCCTACTCCCAGTCGGTTGTTGACGGTTGGCACTTTCAGCGTTGACTTAAATACTCGCAAGTCTGGCAGCATGGCCAGGTTTGTCATGTGTAAATCGGCTGCTATAACGGCTTGGAAATAGACGCGGATAAGTGTCATGAAATCTTCCATTCCACCCACTTCCTGCTTGTCTTTCTTACCAAATAAGCGACTAAAAAAACTCATTTCCTTTTCTTCTTTTAATGTTATCGTGTGCAAAGGTACGAAAAAACGGGTGAAAAGCCAAATATATTTGTATTTTTCCGCCGCCAAGGGGGCAACCCGCCGAATGAAGCGCGGGCCGCACACGCCCGCAAGACAAACGAAAAGCGCGCAGGCAAAAGCCCACGCGCCGAAAAAAGAGCGGAATACGGGAATCGAACCCGCCTCCCAGGCTTGGGAAGCCCGTGCACTACCGATGTGCTAATCCCGCCTATAAAAAATAAGAATCCTGTTTTTGCTTTGAGCCGATACCCGGACTCGAACCGGGGACCCACGCATTACGAATGCGTTGCTC
>JAFLSH010000307.1 GCA_022511055.1 Prevotella sp.
CTATGACCTCCAGATTATGAGTCTGTTGCTCTAACCAACTGAGCTACAAGTCCGATGATTTTTGCCAAGTGGGTGGCTAAATCGGATGCAAAGGTACAGTTATTTCGGCAATTCTCCAAATATTTTTCGGAAAAATAGCAAGAAATTGTTTTGTTTGGAGTAACTTTGCACCTGAAAATGAGGAAAACAGAACAGAAGAAGGCGGTTACCGTGGGATTTTTCGACGGCGTACACCGCGGACACCAATACCTGATGCAACAGCTGAGACAGGTGGCGGAGGCGCGCCGGCTGGAGCCGATGGTGGTCACCTTCGAACAACACCCACGCCAGGTGCTGTCGACCGACTACCGCCCACAGCTGCTGTCAACACCCGCCGAGAAGTCAGAGCTGCTGCGCGCGACGGGCGTGGGGCTGGTGCGGGTGCTGGCGTTTGACCGCACAATGGCGGCGCTGCCTGCCCGCGACTTCATGCGGCAGGTGCTGCGCGAGGAGCTGGGGGCGGGGCTGCTGCTGACAGGCTACGACAACCGCTTCGGACACCGCAGCGCCGACAACGCGACGGAAGGCTTTGACGACTATGTGGGCTACGGGCGCGAGCTTGGCATCGAGGTGGTGCGGGCGCTGCCCCTGAGCTTAGGCAACGGGCAGAACGCCAGCTCTTCGCTGGTACGGCGACTGCTGGCTGAGGGCGATGCAGAGGGCGCGGCGGCATGCCTGGGGCGGCAGTACGCACTGAGCGGCACGGTGGTGGCGGGCGAACACATCGGACACCGACTGGGCTTCCCCACCGCCAACCTGCGGGTTGACCACGCGCTGAAGATGATACCCGCGGCGGGTGTCTACGCCGTGTGGGCCTGCACGGCGGGGCGGCGCTACCCGGCGATGATGAACATAGGCACGCGCCCCACGTTCAACGGCCGGCAGCAGGCGCTGGAGGTGCATATCATAGGCTTTGACGGCGACCTCTACGGGCAAGACATGACCGTCTGCTTCGCAGCGCGGCTGCGCGCCGAGCGGCCATTCGACAGTGCCGAGGCGTTAGCGCAACAACTGGAACAGGACAAGCAAGCAACCATAAAAATATTACAGAAGATATGAAGAAAGCAGTGATTTACACCCTCACGTTCATGCTGATACAGCTCGCGACATCGGCCATTGTACAAGGAATCATGAGCTTAGTGGCAGGCGAGACCGTGCCGCTTACGGCCACGATGTTCATTGTCATCGACCTGATTTTCTCGGTGGTTGCCATCGGCCTGTTCGTCTACCTCAAATGGGCCGAGGTGAGCCGCAGCTACGTGCGCTCGCGCCCCTGGGCGGCGCTGTGCTGGTGTGCGCTGGCGGCTGTCGGCGCGCTGATACCCTCGGTGTGGCTGCAAGAGCTGATGCCCGAGCTGCCAAACGTGATGGAAGCCGAGTTCGACATGATTATGAAAGACCGCTGGGGCTATCTGGCCATCGGCCTGCTGGCCCCGCTGGCCGAGGAACTGGTGTTTCGCGGCGCCGTGCTGCGCGCGCTGCTCAACTGGACCCGCGGCTACGGCTGGCGGCACTGGCAGTGGGCAGCTATCGGCATCTCGGCCATCATCTTCGCCGCTGTCCACGGCAACCCGGCACAGATGCCCCATGCCTTCCTCATTGGGCTGCTGCTGGGATGGCTCTACTACCGAACAGACAGCGTGGTGCCAGGCGTGGTCTATCACTGGGTGAACAACAGCATTGCCTACGTGATGTATAACCTGTACCCCGACCCCTCGCTCAAGTTAGCCGACCTGTTGGGCGGGCAGCGGCAGGTGGTGCAGGCCGTGGCCTTCTCGCTGCTCATCCTGTTGCCTGCGCTCTATCAGCTGAGCCTGCGACTGCGAAAGGCTTCCTGACGGCAAGGTACTTCTTTCATTATGCGCGCGTGCGTATAGTAGCTATACAAGCTTCTTGCCCCACACCCTCGACACCCCCGACACCCAAACAGGGTGTCGGGGGTGTCGAGGGTGTGGGGTGGTCAGGATGATTCCGTACTATATAT
>JAFLSH010000308.1 GCA_022511055.1 Prevotella sp.
GCTTAAACCTCTCCTTTGTTTTTCATCGCATCCGCCGCCACCTACCGCACCTACCCACCTACTGCACCTACCACACCTTCCTTCCCCCCTCCTTTTTAAATTTAAATATTATTCACTCAGCGCCAATCCGCCACCAATTTATTTAACTTACGTTAATACGGGGGGGGGGGATTGTTAAAAAGTCGTAACAAAATATTGCAATAAAAATAAAAAAGTGTACTTTTGCAGTCGATATATATACATACCTGTTCCTAACACACGAAGGAAGCAACAGCTTGAAAATCAGGTATGATTGAAGTGTACTAAAGACAAACATTAATATATGGAAATTAGGAAAAGACTTAGCGTACTGACTATCCTATGCTTTATGCTTATCGGTGCGAAAGGCCAGAACGTTGGCCTGAAGACCAATCTGCTCTATGATGCTACGCTGACAGTCAATGCCGGCATTGAGGTCGGCTTGGCACCCCGCTGGTCGTTTGACCTGTCAGGCAACTACAACGGCTGGGCTGTCAACGAGCATAAGTGGAAACACTGGCTGGCACAGCCGGAGATACGCTACTGGTTCTGCGACCATTTCGCAGGGCATTTCGTGGGCCTGCACGTGTTGGGCGGAGAGTACAACGTTGGCAACATCAAGAACAGCCTCAATTTCTTGGGCACGGACTTCTCCAAGCTCACCGACTACCGCTACCAGGGCTGGATGGTGGGCGCAGGCATTGCCTACGGCTACTCCTTTATCCTCAACAAGCACTGGAATCTCGAGCTGGAGCTTGGCTTGGGCTATGTCTATAGCCGCTACGACACCTTCCAGTGCGCAGGCTGTGGCAGAAAGGTTGAGGAAGACAAGCCCCACCATTATGTCGGCCCCACGAAGGCGGCAGTCAATCTGGTCTATGAATTCTAACCAATAGCGAGTGTAAGTTATGAGAAGCATATCCGTTTACAAACACATAGCGGTGGCCGTGCTGAGCATGGCAGTCGCATTACCCGTTTCTGCACAGGCAGTGACTGAGGCTGCCGTGGCCGACCGTGGCGAAGCCTGCGGCATGGGCGTGACCGGCGTGGCCGTTAAGCGCAACGCCGCGCTGATGACCGTTGGCATGAACATGAACTTAGCCGACTTCGACCTCAAGGGCAACCGCGTGGCCGTGTTCGCACCCATGCTGGTCAACGGCACAGACACATTAATGCTGCAGCCGGTCGGCCTCTATAGCCGCACCCGCTGGTATCAGTATCTCCGCGCCGGCGAGAAGCCGCTCGGCGGCGAGAACGAGACCTCTATCCGCTGGTCGCAGCGCCCCGAGGTCATGGACTACTCGCAGACCGTGCCATACGCCGAATGGATGAACGGCGCACAGCTCTACCTGCACCGCAGCGACTACGGCTGCTGCCGCACACTGGTCGATGAGCAGCAGGCACCGCTCATGGTCTGGCGCGAGCTGAAGTACACGCCCGTGTTCCACTACGTGCGCCCCGCCGTTGAGACAGACAAGACACGCGAGCTGGTAGGCCGCGCCTACATTGACTTCCCTGTCAACCGCACGGAACTCTACCCCGACTACCGCAAGAATCCCGTGGAGCTGGCAAAAATCATTGCCACCATCGACTCCGTGCGCAGCGACAAAGACGTGACCGTGCGCCGCATTACCATCAAGGGCTGGGCTTCGCCTGAGAGTTCGTGGGAGAACAACACACGCCTGGCGAAAGGGCGTACAGCAACGCTGAAGCAGTATGTGCAAAAGCTGTACCACTTCCCCGAAGGCTTTATCGAGACAGACTATTATCCCGAGGACTGGATTGGCCTGCGCGAGTTCGTAGCCCAGTCTGGCCTGGAACACAAGAAGGAGATTCTGGCAATCATAGACAGCAACCTGGAGCCCGACCCGAAGGAGTGGAAACTCAAGTCGACTTATCCAGAGGAGTACCAGTTCCTGTTGCGTGAGGTCTATCCCGGCCTGCGCCACTCCGACTACACGATAACGTACACCATCCGCCAGT
>JAFLSH010000309.1 GCA_022511055.1 Prevotella sp.
TGCAGGGCTCTGTGCTGCACCCTGCCGCACCCGTTTGCTTGTCTTACGCGCGTATATATAGTAGGCAATCAGGCTGAATGCCCCACACCCCCGACACCCCCAGCACCCAAATTTGGGTGTCGGGGGTGTCGGGGGTGTGGGGTGTTCAGTTTATATAGCTACTATAACGCGCGATGCGCGCGCATGCGACTACTCCTGACAGTCTAATATCTTCGGTAGTGCCTCAAGATAGTAAAAAGGAAGGTTTATGAGCTTGAAGGTCTTCCCGCTGGGAGTCTGTACCTCGTCTATGGAGAACGGATTACTCCATACACGCACGGCAAGACCGTGCGGCGCTTCGTCCATGTAGCTGTGCAATGATTTAAGATGCGCATTGTGGCCGCTTTTCACCTCAATGGGAATCAGCCTGCCCTCGTATTCATATACAAAGTCCACCTCGGCGTTGCTGCCCTTCTTCTCCCTGACCCAGAACTTGCGGCGGGTGTCTACATTGGCATCGAGCGTGAGCAAGGCTTGCGCCGCCATTTGTTCGGCTGCCATTCCGCGCCACACATCTTTCAGGTTTTTACTCGTCAGATACTCCTTTTGTATTTTTGCCGCATAGTTCACCAATCCCGTGTCCAGCCATATCAGCTTGGGCGCGCGCCTCAGCTCCTGTATGCCTGGCGGCAGGGTGCTGGTCGTAGGATATACAAGCTCGCAGAGCATCGCTTTCTCCAAAATGCGTAAAGCCTCGCCCACTTCGCGTGCCTTATATTGCGAGCCGGCAAAGCCCCCGAAGGTGATGGTCTGCCCTGCAAAGTTCCAGCCTCGTTCTACGATATGGCGTATGACATTGATGCGGGTCGCCCCTGTAGCATATTTCTCCACATCGTTTTTGTAGCTGTTTATGAGCGACATATAGGTTGCCGACAAGTCCATTACGTTTCTGCTCTCTGCAAACCTTGCAACGACTTCTGGCATGCCTCCGACCAGGGCATATGTGTTGAAAAGCTCGTTGACATGCTCGTGGAACACATCGGGCAGCGTGGCATCGAGAAGATGGGGCACGAAACGCTCCTCGCCCATGGCTCCCATGAATTCGGTGAACGAGCAGGGGCGCAAGGCCAGATAGTCCACCCGCCCTACGGGTATGGAGATGTTGCGCCCTAACATGGTTTCCAGCAGAGAGCCTGCCGCAATGACATGAATGTCGGGCAGCTCCTCATAGAAATATCTGAGCAGTGCAACGGTCTTTGGGGAGTTCTGCACTTCGTCGAGAAACACCAGTGTGCGTCCTTGCCGTTCCGGCACACCGCAGTGCAGGAACATCATGGGCAGGAGTTTCTGCACCTCATCGGTGCTTTCCAGCAGATGCCGGTCGGCGTGTTTCTCCAGATTGAACGGCAGAAAATTGGCATATTGTCGTGCAAACTGCCTGACAATGGTGGTCTTTCCCACCTGTCGCGCCCCCCTGAGAATGAGTGGCTTTCGCCACTTGTTGTCAGCCCATTTTTCGAGGTCTTTGACTATCTTTCTGTAAAACATATTGTAAATGTTTGGTTTTCAGGTGCAAAGATAATCATTTTGTTTCAAAGTAGGGGTAAAATTTTCTGATTTTTGTTTCAAAGTAGGGGTATTTTTAACGATTTTTTTGTTTCAATGTAGGGGTATAGGCCGAGTTTGGTAGAGTGAAGGAGGGTGTTTGCAGATAAAGACAAAGGGAGTGCGACCGTACTTTCGCTTGTTGGTTGGCACTTTATGGGCAAACCAGCCCAAAAATACCACGAATAGGGGAATCGGCTCAAAAAATGGTAGAAATTGGCTCATTTTCTTGCAAATTTGAGCCGATTTCATTACCTTTGTGAGCCGATTTATGGATAAGACCGTTATATTAAACTACATCAAAAGGCATCTGGGAACGTCGCCACGGCAAACGGCCGAGGTGGCAAGGCTAACCATACTCTTAATGATGACCCTGCTGGCCATAACGGCCACTGCCAGCACCAAG
>JAFLSH010000031.1 GCA_022511055.1 Prevotella sp.
TAGTATGGGAGTTTTGAAAATTACTCCGTGAGTTTTGCCCGAAACTCACGGAGTATTTTCAAATAGTCATGGAGTTTTGGGCAATAGTCATGGAGTTTTTTCCCTGTTTTTAGGCGAAAGTCCGAAAAAATGTGTAATTTTGCACCTGCCTTGTCTGCGGATGGGGAGGGGATGCGACTGGCGCATCGTCATAAAAATCCAATAAACTGACTGAAGATGAACGTTTCTGATTTTTGTAATTTCAAGTTGTTTCGGCAGACCATGACTTTGGTCGTCATGCTCTGCGTATGTATAACTCCGGCGAGGGCGCAGGGCGATGGCGCCAGCCTTGTCGTTGCTGAAGAACAGGATGCCCAGAGCCTGGGCGGGAGTGTTGAGGTCGTTGGTGGGGCTGACGGCCCGACTGCCGTGTATCTCTCGTCAGAGCAGAAGGTTTTCAGGCCGCAGCAGCTGATTCTGCCGTCGGCGCTGATTGCCGTGGGAGCATTCGGCGTGAACAACGGCTGGTTTTGCTCGGTGAAGGAGTCGCTGAGGGATGACTTCCAGGATTGGCGTGGCGACAGCCGCTTCAAGGCTGATGACTATATGCAGTATCTGCCCGTGGCTGCCAATCTGGGGCTGGGGCTGTTAGGGGCAAAGGGCCGACATCCGCTTCGCGAGCAGGTAGCCGCCACGGCTACGGCCTATGCGGCCATGGGCATCATGGTGAACGTCACGAAGCACACGGTCAAGGAGAAGCGCCCTGACTCCAACTCGCGTAACTCGTTCCCGTCGGGGCATACCGCCACGGCGTTCATGGGGGCTGAGCTGGTGCGTGAGGAGTATGGCAACGGCTACGGCGCGGGTGCCTATGCCTTTGCCACGGGCATTGCGGTGCTGCGGCTCTATAATGACCGCCACTGGCTGAACGATGTGATAGCCGGGGCGGGCGTGGGCATACTGGCTGCCCGTGTGGGCTACTGGCTGCTGCCGTGGGAGCGGAAGCTGTTTGGCTGGGATAAGTCGAAGACCACGGTAACAATAGTTCCAACCTACGACACTACTGCCGGGAGCTTCGGCGTGTCAATGGCGGCGGTGTTCTGAACGTAAAAGGGAGAAAGCGGTTACTTACAAATCCTTGAGCAGCACCTCTTCCGACTGTCTCAGGTAGGCACGGCGTATGGCGAGAGCCCTGCGCCAGTTTTCGTTGTAGACTTCGCGCAAGGGCAGGTCGAGCTTCCAGCTCTGGCGTGCCTCGAGGCGGGAGATGAGTGTGCCGAGGCTGAGGCGCTCGATGCTCTCGAAGGGTATGAACTGCGTGGTCTCGCCCTTCTCGCCGGAGTTGATGGCGAGAACTATGTGCGCCTCGGCCAGCTCGTAGAGCAGGTCGTTGACAATGCGGATGGGAATGCGGGTCTCCTGGCACAGCTCAAGCGCGGTGTAGGGGCGCAGGCCACGGTCGAAGCGCCGGCAGATGCGCGAGGCGAGCAGGGCGCAGAGCATCAGGCGGTAGCGGTGGCTGATGTCTGAGGTCTTGGCATCGTAGTCGTAGTAGCTGAGATTCTGGTTGGCGTAGCACAGGGTGGCCCCGAAGAGACAGATGGTCCACGAAATCTGCAGCCAGAGCATGAACAGGGGCAGGGCGGCAAAGGAGCCGTAGATGGCGTTGTAGCTGCTCACCCAAATCTGCGAGTGTATGTAGAACAGCTGCACCCACTGCATGGCCACGCCGGCGACTATGCCCGGCACAATGGCATAGCGCATCTTGACATGGGTGTTGGGAATGAACACGTAGACCCCAATGAACACCGCGGACATGAGAAGGTAGGGCAGCAGGCTGATGAGAAACCGCACCACCGGCCCGAGCAGCATCATGTAGGGCGGCATGCTGTCCTCAATCGTGGCGAAGAAGATGGAAACGCCAGACATGACCACAATGATGACCGGGAAGAGGAGAATCATGGCAAAGTAGTCGGTCAGCATGCGGAACACGCTCCGCGAGGTCTTGACTTGCCAGATGTCGTTGAAGGTCACCTCGATGTTGCTCACGAGCATGAACACGGTGTAGAACATGAAGAGCATGCCGAAGCCCAGCACCACGCTGCTGTTGGTATGTACCAGGTAGCTGTTGACAAAGTTCGTCAGCACGTCGGCCGCCTGCGGCTGCGACTCAAGGGCGCTGCGAAACCAGTCTTCCACATAGACCCCGTAGCCGAAGCCGCGGGCGATGGCGAAGACCACGGCGAGAATGGGCACAATGGAGAGCAGGGTGGAGTAGGTGAGGGCAGCGGCGTGGCGCATCACCATCTTCTTGGTGAAAAAGCGTATGACAATAATCAGCTTCTTGATGACATCATACAGGATTCTGCGCCACAGCGGCATGTCGGCGCGGGGCAACTGCCACACACCAACCTGCAGAAATGTCACCAAACGCGCCACCGTCTCTTTCATAAGCATTGTTTTTCTGTGCGCAAAAGTACACATATTTGCCAAAACCACAAAATAAATGCGAAGTTTTTTAGGTATAACAAAAATTAAAATGACACTTTTTTAGGCAGTTAAATATATTTTTTGTAACTTTGCACCTCAAAGGCCCTGTCGGGGGCAACGGGAACAGGAAAAACAACCATACAATAAATAAATCATAACAAAAGGATTAATGGCTAAAGAGAAAGAAGAGGCTGCAATGTCAGCACAAGAGGGCAAGCTGAAAGCCCTGCAGGCCGCAATGGCCAAGATAGAGAAAGACTTTGGCAAGGGTACGATTATGCGCCTAGGCGATGAGAGCGTAGAGAACGTTGAAGTGGTGCCAACGGGCAGCATCGCGCTCAATGCGGCTCTCGGCGTGGGCGGCTATCCCAAGGGGCGCATCATCGAGATTTACGGCCCGGAATCGTCGGGAAAGACCACGCTGGCCATACACGCCATAGCCGAGGCGCAGAAAGCCGGGGGCGTGGCTGCGTTCATTGATGCGGAGCATGCTTTCGACCGTTTCTATGCCGAGAAGCTGGGCGTAGATATCAACAACTTGTGGATTTCGCAGCCCGACAACGGTGAGCAGGCATTGGAGATAGCCGACCAGCTGATACGCTCGTCGGCCGTTGACATCATCGTCATCGACTCCGTGGCGGCACTCACGCCCAAGAAGGAAATCGAAGGCGACATGGGCGACAACGTGGTGGGGCTGCAGGCACGGCTGATGAGCCAGGCGCTGCGCAAGCTCACCAGCACCGTGAGCAAGACCAATACCACCTGCATCTTCATCAACCAGCTGCGCGAGAAAATCGGCGTGATGTTCGGCAACCCGGAGACCACTACCGGCGGTAACGCCCTGAAGTTCTATGCCTCGGTGCGTCTCGACATCCGCCGCGTGACCAGCATCAAGGATGGTGACAACGTGGTAGGCAACCAGGTGCGTGTGAAGGTGGTGAAGAACAAAGTGGCACCGCCATTCCGCAAGGCAGAGTTTGAAATCCTGTTCGGCGAAGGCATATCGAAGATTGGCGAGATACTGGACTTGGGTGTGGAGTACGGCCTGATACAGAAGAGCGGCTCCTGGTTTTCATACAACGGCTCAAAACTGGCACAGGGGCGCGATGCTACGAAAGTGTTGCTGCGCGATAACCCTGAACTGTGCGAAGAGCTTGAGGCGCAGATTATGGAAGCCATCAAGAGCAAGGAGTAAGGCGGCCTGCCGACTGGGCGGCCGGCCCTGCGGTGCGTGTGTCGTGTCCGCAGGGTAACAGATAGAAAATGAAGGATAACAGGTAAAATAAGAGAATGGAAAATATTGGTGATGCATTACAGCTGATGGTCGTGGGTATGGGAACGGTGTTCGTCATACTCATGACAGTCATATATCTCGGTAAGGGTCTGATAAGCCTTGTAAACCGCTATGCCCCGGAAGAGGCGGCGGCCAAGAAGCCTGCCGTTGCGCAGGCGGCACAGGTGGACAGCCTGACACGGGAAATCATAGCCGAGGCGGTGAAGGCTGCCACGGGCGGTAAAGGAAAAGTAGAATCAATCATAGCAAAGTAAGGTAGAAAAGATATGGATAAAGAGGTAAAATTCAGTTTTGTGTTCCGCGACATGTGGCAGAGCGCCGGTAAGTACGTGCCGCGGGTAGATCAGTTGCTAAAGGTGGCTCCTGCCATCATTCGCATGGGCTGCTTCGACCGGGTGGAGACCAACGGCGGCGGTTTTGAACAGGTGAACTTGCTGTTCGGTGAAAATCCGAACAATGCGGTACGCCAGTGGACAAAGCCTTTCCACGAAGCGGGCATACAGACACACATGCTTGACCGCGGGCTGAACGGTCTGCGCATGAGCCCCGTGCCGGCCGATGTGCGTAAGCTGTTCTACAAGGTGAAGCACGCACAGGGCACTGACATTACGCGCACGTTCTGCGGACTGAATGACATACGCAACATAGCGCCGTCGATAGGCTATGCACATGAGGCAGGCATGATTTCGCAGTGCGCCCTGTGTATTACATATTCGCCGATACACACCGTAGACTACTACGTGGATATGGCAAGGCAGCTCATAGAGCTTGGCACAGACGAGATTTGCATCAAGGATATGGCTGGCATCGGGCGGCCTGAGAGCCTGGGCAAGATTACGGCAGGCATCAAGGCGATAAAGGATATACCCGTGCAATACCACTCACACGCAGGCCCTGGCTTCAACATGGCTTCCATACTTGAGGTATGCAAGAACGGCTGCGACTACGTAGATGTGGGTGTGTCGCCCCTCGCATGGGGTACGGGCCATGCCGATGTGCTGGCCGTGCAGGCCATGCTGAAAGATGCCGGCTTCAAGGTGAAGGATATCAACATGGAAGCATACATGGAAGTGCGCTCCTTGATACAGGAGTTCATGGATGACTTCCTCGGGCTTTACTGCAATCCGCTGAATCGCATCAACAACTCGCTGCTCATAGCTCCCGGACTGCCGGGCGGAATGATGGGCAGCCTCATGGCTGACCTGGAGACAAACCTGAGTTCGCTCAACAAGTGGAAGGCCAAGCACGGGCAGCCGCAGCTGACTGAAGACCAGCTGCTGATAAAGCTGTTTGATGAAGTGGCATACGTGTGGCCAAAGGTGGGCTATCCCTGCCTCGTCACTCCCTTCAGCCAGTACGTGAAGAATCTGGCGCTGATGAACGTGATACAGATGGAGAAGGGCAAGGAGCGCTGGAGCATGATAGCCGATGACATCTGGGATATGATTCTCGGCAAGGCCGGCAAGCTGCCGGGAGAGGTAGCCCCGGAACTCGTGGAAAAGGCGAAGGCAGAGGGGCGTGAGTTCTCTACCAACTCGCCACAGGACAACTATCCTGACCAGTTAGACGAATATCGCAGACTGATGAAGGAGAAAGGCTGGGATTTCGGCCAAGATGATGAAGAGCTGTTCGAATATGCCATGCACCCTGCCCAGTACGAAGCCTATCGTAGCGGAAAGGCAAAGGCTGACTTCCTGGCCGATGTGGAAAAGAGGCGCAACGCCGCTAACGCCGTGGGCAGCACGGCGGCAGGCGCACCACAGCAGCCGCAGGAACTGACCGTAACGGTGCAGGGCAAGCAATACAAGGTGAAAGTGGCTTACGGTGACCAGCCTGAGGCACAGGCAGCCCCGCAGGCGGGCAGTGCGCCGCAGGCCGCTGGCGAGGGTGAAGACATTCTCGCGCCGCTCGAAGGCAAGTTCTACCGGGTAAAGAATGCCCAGGAGACACCCAAGAACGTCGGCGACAGCGTGAAGAAGGGTGATGTGCTTTTCTACATTGAGGCCATGAAGACCTACAATGCTGTTCTGGCAGAGTTTGATGGGGTTATAACGGCCTTCAACCTGAACGCAGGCGACAGTGTCGAGGAAGATGATGTGGTCATGAGAATATCAAAGTTGTAATGACCCGCTGACAGGAAGCATAAACCATAAATGAAAGCACTGTTATGACAGAGATATTATACAAAGTATATGAGATGACTGCCTTGAGCAACATCATTGCGGAGCCAACGTTCCTCATCATGTATGTTCTGGCCTTCACACTGCTCTACCTCGGCATCGTGAAGCACTATGAGCCGCTGCTGCTCATACCTATCGCCTTTGGGGTGCTGCTGGCCAACTTTCCCGGCGGCGAGATGGGGGTGTTGCAGGCTGGCAGCGATGGTATGGTGACTGCCGCTGATGGTACGAAGTATGACATCTGGAAAATGCCGCTGCACGAGATTGCCCATGAGCTTGGCATCATGAACTTCATCTATTACATGCTGATTAAGAGCGGATTCCTGCCGCCAATCATATTCATGGGTGTCGGTGCGCTGACTGACTTTGGCCCCATGCTCCGCAACCTGCGCCTCTCTGTGTTTGGCGCAGCGGCGCAGTTCGGCATCTTTGCCGTGCTGATTATCGCAGTGGGCTCTGGCGCGTTCACACTGAAAGAGGCAGCATCGCTCGGCATCATTGGCGGGGCAGACGGGCCTACGGCCATTTTCACAACCATTAAGTTAGCACCCCACTTGCTCGGGCCGATAGCCATTGCCGCCTATAGCTACATGGCACTCGTGCCCGTCATCATCCCCCTGGTTGTGCGCCTTACGTGTACAAAGAAGGAGCTGATGATTAACATGAAACAAGAAGAAAAGAAGGGCAAGAAGGTTGAAATAAAGAACATGCGCGTGGCAAAAATCGTGTTCCCCATTGCCGTCACTACCGTTGTGGCAATTCTCGTGCCTACGGCCGTGTCGCTCATTGGCATGCTGATGTTCGGTAATCTCATCAAGGAGATTGGCAGTGATACGAGCCGCCTGTTCGATGCTGCTTCAAACAGCATCATGAACGCGGCAACGATATTCCTGGGGCTCTCCGTGGGGGCTACCATGACCGTGGAGTCCTTCCTGAACTGGCAGACGATAGGCATTGTGGTCGGTGGTTTCTTTGCCTTTGGGTTGAGTATTTTTGCCGGCATCATGCTTGTGAAGATTTTCAATCTGTTCTCCAAGCAGAAAATCAATCCGCTCATCGGTGCCACCGGCCTCTCGGCAGTGCCCATGGCCAGTCGTGTAGCCAATGAAATCAGTACTAAGTATGACCCTAAGAATCACGTACTCAACTACTGTATGGCCTCCAACATCTCTGGTGTCATCGGCTCTGCCGTGGCTGCCGGCATCCTCATCGCATTCTTAGGGTAATGCGGTGAGCCTTTTGGCGGGATTGCCGTGCGGCTTCAGGCGCGGCTCTCCGTGCCCAACAGGCAATGCTCCGCGGCTAACGAGCCAGTTTCGTAATAGGGTGGAAACAAAAAAGGGATACTCTCACGAGCGTCCCTTTTAAGTTTACCGCATTATAAGTGTAATAAAAACCCTATAACACGGAAGATTTGAACATTTGCTGTCTCACGACAACTTTTTAGTCCGAATTAACCTTAATAATCTAATACCATGAAAAACACATTGCAAAAATACAACATTTTTTTTATATGGCTTGAATTACAAGGGGTTATTTGCGGATTATTAAATGATATTAACGATATTTTGCTAAATAATGAAGGGTATAAACTACTCCGGGAACGCCAAAGGCATTTCCCGGAGTAATCGATGGCGTTACGCCTCAGAGACCTGTGGCTTTCGGCGTAGCAGCGTAAAAGTCAGTTAATGGCCAGCTGCATTGTTGGCAGGCTGCGCTCACTTCTTGAGCGCAGCAATGGATTCTTTCAGAGCGGCAATCTTCTCTTCTGCATCGCTCTGCTTCTTGCGTTCCATGGCCACAACGGCTTCCGGCGCATTCTGAACGAATCTCTCGTTGCCTAACTTCTTCATGACACCTGCAAGGAAGCCCTCAAGGTGTTGCAGCTGTGCTTCCATCTTCTTGATTTCAGTTTCAATGTCAATCATTGCACCCAGCGGAATGGCAAATTCGTCTGTTCCCACCATGAAGGAAGAGGCTGTCGCATCTTTCTCGGTAATGGTGTTGATAGCGCTGAGGTTAGCCATCTTTGTGATGATTGAAGCATACTTCTGAAGGTCTATGGCATTGCTTTGCTCCTTGTCGACTACCTGCAGTTCAAGCTGCTCTTTCGGCGCAATGTTTTTTGAAGAGCGCACCGTGCGCACGCCGGAAACAATCTGCTTGACCACCTCAATGTCGGCAGCCAACTGGTTGTCAGCCTCAGAGGGAGCATTTTGTGTCAGCTTGTCGCGCATGATAGACTCGCCTTCCTTGCGGTCGTAAATGTGCTGCCAGAGTTCTTCCGTGATAAACGGCATGAACGGGTGGAGCATCTTCAGCAGCACCTCAAAGAACTCCAATGTCTTGTCGTAGGTCTGCTGGTCGATAGGCTGTTGCTCGCCGTTTACATAGGCCGGCTTAACCATCTCCAGATACCAACTTGAGAACTCATCCCAGAAGAGTTTGTAGACTGCCATCAATGCCTCCGATAGACGGTACTTCTTGAAGAGGTCGTTGACCTCAGCATTCGTCTGGCGGAGCTTTGCTTCAAACCATTGCGTGGCAATTTGGGTGGTAGAAGTGGGTTGCAGGTCGTTGGAGACCTTCCAGCCTTTCACCAGGCGGAACGCATTCCATATCTTGTTGTTGAAGTTGCGCCCTTGCTCGCACAATGCCTCGTCAAACAGAATGTCGTTGCCCGCAGGGGCAGAGAGCATCATGCCCATGCGCACACCGTCGGCACCAAACTTGTCAATCAGTTCAATGGGGTCGGGGCTGTTGCCTAAGCTCTTCGACATCTTTCGGCCCAACTTGTCGCGAACAATACCAGTAAAATAGACATTCTTAAAAGGCATTTTGCCTGCATACTCATAGCCGGCCATAATCATACGGGCCACCCAGAAGAAAATGATATCCGGCCCTGTCACCAAGTCGCTGGTGGGGTAGTAATAGTTCATTTCCGCATTGCCCGGCTGGTTGATGCCGTCGAAGAGAGAGATGGGCCAAAGCCAAGAGCTGAACCAGGTGTCGAGCGCATCCTCGTCTTGGCGCAAGTCGGCATCAGTGATACTTGGGTTTTGCTTCTGGGCCAACTTCAGGGCTTCTTCGCGTGTCTCGGCGACAACGAATGTTTCCGTTGCATCGGGATTGTCTGTGCTTTCTGGATAGTAGTAGGCAGGTATGCGGTGACCCCACCAGAGCTGGCGCGAGATGCACCAGTCCTGAATGTTCTCCAACCAGTTTTTGTAGGTGTTGACATATTTTTGCGGATAGAAGCGTAGCTCTCCGTTGAGTACTGGCGGCAGAGCCAGGTCGGCAAAGTGCTGCATCTTGAGAAACCATTGCAGCGAGAGTCTCGGCTCGATGGCTGTGTCCGGGTTACGCTCAGAATAGCCAACTTTATTGGTGTAGCTTTCCACCTTTTCCATCAGCCCTGCTGCCTGCAAATCCTTGGCTATCTGCTCACGGCAGTCGAAACGGTCCATGCCAACATAGAGCGGTGACTGCTCAGAAATCGTTCCGTCGGCGTTGAAGATGTCGATAGTCTCTAAGTTGTGGGTCTTTCCCAACATGTAGTCGTTAGTATCGTGTGCGGGGGTTACCTTCAGACAGCCCGTACCGAACTCAATGTCCACATAGCGGTCCTCAATGACAGGAATGACACGGCCCACCAATGGCACAATGACCTGATGCCCCCTCAGCCACTGGTTTTTCGGGTCTTTGGGGTTGATACACATGGCCGTATCACCCATAATGGTCTCCGGGCGGGTGGTAGCTACAACGGCGTAGTAGCCTTTCTCGTCTTTATGAATCACGTTGCCGGCTTCCTCTGCATTCTCAGGAATGACCAGATTGTCCTGGTCAGCTACATAATACTTCAAATGGAAAAGGCGGCTCTGTTCTTCTTTATAGATAACCTCCTCGGTTGACAGGGCTGTTAGCGCCTTCGGGTCCCAGTTGACCATGCGCATTCCACGGTAGATAAGTCCTTTGTTGTACAGGTCAACAAAAACCTTGATAACGCTTTGCGACCGCTTTTCGTCCATGGTAAAAGCCGTGCGCTCCCAGTCGCAGCTGGCACCCAGTCGCCGCAGCTGCTTCAGAATGATGCCACCGTGTTCATTGGTCCAATCCCAGGCATGTTCTAAAAAGCGCTCACGGCTGAGGTCGCGCTTCTTGATGCCTTCAGCAGCCAACTTCTTCACCACCTTGGCCTCAGTGGCAATGGAGGCGTGGTCTGTGCCAGGCACCCAGCAGGCATTTTTACCCTCCATGCGGGCACGCCGTATCAGGATATCCTGAATCGTGTTGTTAAGCATGTGCCCCATGTGAAGCACACCCGTCACGTTGGGCGGCGGGATAACGATAGTGTAGGGCTCACGATTGTCGGGCTTGCTTGCGAAGAGCTTGTTGTCAACCCAGTACTGGTACCATTTCGATTCGACCTCTTTCGGGTCATACTTGCTTGCTAATTCCATTGCTTTTATCTTATTTTTGTATTTTTTCTTCTAAAAAACGGTGCAAAATTATAAAATAATTGTGAATTATAAACGAAGAATTATAAATTATTAGTATCTTTGCCACATTATTTCGAATAAAATGCACACAAAAGAAGAAAAGTTGAAGGCTTTTGGCCGTTTGTTAGACGTATTGGATGCGTTGCGCGAGAAATGTCCTTGGGATAAAAAGCAGACTAACGAGAGTCTGCGCCCGAACACCATAGAGGAGACCTACGAACTCTGTGAAGCCTTGATACGTGATGACCGTAAGAACATCTGCAAGGAGCTGGGTGATGTGCTGATGCACGTCATATTCTATTCCAAGATAGGACAGGAGACTGGCGACTTTGACATTGCTGATGTGTGTAACACACAGGCCGACAAACTTATATTCCGGCATCCCCACATCTATCATCCCTCGCAGATTGGGGCTGCCGACCCTAAGCCGCTGCCATACGGCGAAGAAGATGAGGAACGCGAGTTTGCTGATGCCAAGACGGCACAGCAAGTCTTGGAAAACTGGGAACAGATTAAGCTGCGCGAGAAAGACGGCAACAAGACCGTACTTTCTGGAGTGCCGTCGGCTTTGCCTTCGATAGTAAAGGCATATCGCATACAAGACAAAGCGCGTAACGTGGGCTTTGATTGGGAAGACAGAAGTGATGTGTGGGCTAAGGTGCGGGAAGAACTTGATGAGCTTGAGGCCGAGTTGCAACGTGAGGATAAGCAACGCTCGACTGAGGAGTTGGGCGATTTCCTTTTCTCTGTCATCAATGCCGCACGGTTGTACAAGCTGAATCCTGACAACGCTCTGGAGAAAACCAACCAGAAATTCATAGCCCGGTTTAATTACATCGAAGAACAATGCACCCGTGCGGGGCGTTCTATTAAGGATATGACACTGGCAGAGATGGATGCACTGTGGAACGAAGCCAAGAAGGAACTGAAACAAACCAAAAATGATAAAACGTATGAAGAAAGTTAATTTATTTGCTGCCATGGCAGTTGCATTGCTGGCAGTAGAGAGTTGCGGTAGCAAGGGTCAACAACAGCAGCAGGTGTCGTATGACGAAGATTATGAGGCATACGAGCCAACCAATCGTGACACGACCATCTACGGTCTGTGTGCCGATGGCTCAGCCATGAATACGATTCAGCTGATTGCAGATAACGGTGACACATTGACCTTGAGCTTGCTGAAGGCTCAAGAGGCAGGGCTGGTGCTTGGTGGCTATAACGTGGGTGACCGCATGGCGGTGTTGCCTGATGCCAAGCGCGACACGGCTCTTCAGGTCATCAATCTGTCAGCCCTGCTGGGCGATTGGGTAATGCCAAATCCGTTAGATGGCAGCTCCGAGACTGGTATCAGCATCAAGGAGGGTGGCATTGCTGAAGGCATTGAGCAGGCATATACAATCTATCGCACATGGAAAATATACAATGGCAAGTTGGAGCTGATTTCCATGCGTGAGGGTGGGGCTGGCGATGAGGAGATAAATCTCTACGACATCGTTAGTCTGACTCCTGACTCGCTGATTTTCAAAGACGAAGAGGATATCTACGAGTATGGCCGCAAGCAGGAAAACAAAGGCTATGGGCGGGAGATAAAGTTAGAAGAGGCTTCTGAAGACGACTATAGGATGTAAAAATACGTTAGAACATTAGCGTTGGAACCTTTCAAAGTACATATCCTGGGGTGCGGTAGCGCATTGCCCACATTGCGGCATTATTCTTCTGCTCAAGTAGTGGAAGTGCGTGACAAGTTGTTTTTGGTCGACTGTGGCGAAGGTACGCAGATGCAGCTGCGCAAGGCTCGCTCTCATTTTGCCCGCCTTGGCCACATATTCATCAGTCATATACATGGCGATCATTGCTTTGGACTGATTGGCTTGATTTCCACTTTTGGGCTGTTAGGGCGCACTGCCAAACTTCACGTTTACGCCCATGCCCAGCTGGGCGGCATTTTGCAGAGCCAGATGGATTTGTTCTGCCGTGACTTGGACTATGAGGTGGTGTTCCATGCCATTGATGCCTCGCAGCAACAGGTCATTTACGAAGACCGTTCACTAACGGTTGAGACAATACCTCTATCGCACCGGCTGCCTACTTGTGGTTTTCTTTTCCGCGAGAAACCGTTGTTGCCGCATATACGCCGGGATATGATAGACTTCTATCAGATACCGACCTCTCAGATTCTTAACATCAAAAACGGACAGGGATGGACAACTGCCGATGGCACTGTCATCCCTCATGAGCGCTTGGTGGAGCCGGCAGCTCCACCTCGCAGCTATGCCTATTGTAGCGACACAAAGTATCTGCCCACTTTGCATGAGCGAATAAAGGGCGTGACAACACTCTATCATGAGAGTACCTATGGCGATGACAATCAGGTCATGGCTGACAAGTACTACCATTCCACAGCCAGGCAGGCAGCCCAGGTTGCCCGTGATGCCGGAGCCAACCATCTCATTTTAGGGCATTATTCCTCGCGTTACACTGATGAGCGCGTGTTGCTGAATCAGGCCAGGGAAGTGTTCCCAAATGTGTCATTGGCTGATGAGATGCAGGTTTTTGATGTGTGAAATGCATTTTTTTTGTTAAAAGTTTGGCTGTTTAGGAAAAAAATAGTATTTTTGCAACAAATTCAACTGAAGATATGCAGAAAAGACTACTTATCGTATCGTTAGCAGGTTTCCTGTTGTGTGCTGGGTCGGTGACGCTGGCAGCTTCTGAAATGGAGATGACAGCCATCGAGCAGTCCGACACGCAGGTAACGATAACGGTCAGTCAGTCGGTTGCTGTTGTCAGTGGGGCACAAGGCGAAACCCTTGAGGTCGTTTCTCTGACAGGCAAGAAGTTGATGACCGTGAAGATTGACAGCCCGGTGCAGCGTGTTGAACTGAATGTTCCCAAAGGGTGCTACATATTAAAGGTGGGTAAGGTAGTAAGGAAGGTGTCAATCCACTAACCACCCTTCTTTTTCTCTTCACTGTTAGTGCCGGGAATATTATGGAAAATATCATTGGGAAACATGACAATGATTTAACTTTTCTACAGATGAGACAATCGCTCAGACATATCATGCAGTAACGCTATGGCAAAGAATGATGACCAGTTACTGGCAAAGCAATTGTCAGACCCTCAGACTCAGCGGCGTGCTTTCGAGACGGTGGTACGTCTTTATGGCGAGCAGTTGTATTGGCAGATTCGCCGTATAGTGCTGACCCATGAAGATGCAGACGATGTACTGCAAAACACTTTCATTAAGGCATGGAACGCGCTCGACTCATTCCGTAACGACTCGAAGATTTCCACTTGGCTGTCGCGCATTGCCATCAACGAAAGCATAAACTTCACACGGCGACAGAAAAATATTGCTATGGTAAGTGCCGATAACGAAGAAACCGGCGTGGCTAATATGCTGATGGCTGACGACTATTTTGATGGTGAACATACAGAGGCACTTCTTCAGGAGGCCATCGCCCAGCTGCCAGAGGTGCAGCGCATGGTGTTCACTCTACGATACTATGACGAAATGAAATATAGTGAGATTAGCCGTGTACTTCAGACCTCGGAAGGAGCCCTGAAAGCCAGCTATCACATAGCAGTCAAGAAAATCAGTGATTTTTTTAAAACGCATGATTAAACCTTTTGTATTTTGAAACGTCAATAAAGTATGAAGAACGAAGAAAAATACCTAAAAAGCCAGATAGGCACAAGAAACCCTTTCACAGTGCCTGAAGGTTATTTCGACAGTTTTACTGCGAGAATGATGGAGCAGTTACCCGAGCGGACACCTGTCGCTGTCGCCCCGAGTCGCCAGCATCGGCTTCGTGTGTGGCTCTATGCGGCAGCTTGCGCCGTGCTGGGTCTCTTTGGAACAGCAGTCTACTTTAGTCAACTTGAGTCGGCAGACTCATCAGAGCTGTCGGTAGCATCCACGTCGATAGAAAACTATTTGGATGAGGCAGCTGACTATGTTATGGTAGACAATCATGACATTTATGCCTGTTTGGCCAGTGACTATTAAGCCATAGCTTTATGAAACGACTAACAATTTTACTCTTTTGCGGTCTGATGGCTCTATCTCTTTCTGCCCAGCAGAATCATCAGATGCCTAAATTCTCGCCAGAGAAGTTTCAGGCCGATTTAGAGCAGTTTATAACCAAGTCGGCTTGCCTGACTCCGCAAGAGGCAGCCAAGTTCTTCCCTGTATATAGGGAAATGCAGAAGAAACAGCGAGTGGTTTATGACCGTCAGCGCAATGTGAACAAGGTAAAGCCAGCTGGTGAAAAGGAGATTGCCAAGTCCATCCGTCAGCGCGATGAAGATGACTTGGAGTTGAAGCGCATCCAGCAGGTTTACCATAACAAGATGCTGAGTGTCATTTCGGCATCGAAGCTATATGATGTGATACAGGCCGAAGACCGCTTCCATCGTATGATGTTCCGCAATTGGGGAGCAGGTGCGGGTATGGGGGCTGGCAACAATAAGAATAAGCCTGGTAAGCCTCACTACAATCCAACCCCTCCGAATGGGCGTTAGGCGATAGTTTGCGCACGCATAGTATTTACAATCGACTTCCTAAGGAAGTCTTTTTTTGTGTTTAATTCATTGGTAGAGCAGTGAAGATTTGCGATGATTTTCTCC
>JAFLSH010000310.1 GCA_022511055.1 Prevotella sp.
AGGCAATGCCGTGAGAAAGATTGTCAGGTAATAATGCAAATGAGCGGAAGCACTTAGGCATTCTTCCTTACAATAACTCCGATAAAGTGCCGAGTGTTTTTCAAGGCCACCACCAGGCATGCAGAAGGGGCACCGCTGCCTGACCCCGTCACGCAAAGATGCCCCCTGTGAAGCCTGTCAAGGACGCCGTCACTTCACCAGCACCACCAGATACTTACTGGTCGACCAGAACTGCTGCGGATCAGTGATGCGAAGCACGTACTGCTTGTTGGCATCGCGCTGCAGGGTGTAGGAGCTGGCGGGATGCGAAGTGAGCATCTCGGCCGAGCGGGAGTAGAGCTTGATTTCCTTGTCTATGCGGATGTCAATCTTGGTGAAGTACTCCTTGTTGAAGTTCGACTGAAGCACACGACCGTCCTCAAGGATATGCTGCTCTTTCAGCTCGCTCTTTGTGCCGAAGACAAACCATGCGGCGTTCAGTTCCTTGTCTTGCGAGCTGATGGTCTGTGTCTTCTTGGCGGTCTCCTCCTTTAGCGAGCTGACATCGCTGTTCAGGGTGGCCACCTGCTCGTCAAGCTCCATGATGTGAATGTCCTTCGCGTCAAGCTCCTCTCTTAACTGCTGGAGCTGGGCGGTCTTCTCCTCCAGCTGGGTGGTCAGATTCTCGATGGTACGCTTCAGCGCCTCGCTCTTCAGGGTGCCTTCGCGCAACTGCTGCTTCAGCTTGTTGATTAGCTCGCGATTCTGCTTCATCGTCGACTGAATGAACATCATGTTCTCGCGGATGCGCTGCTCTGAGCTGGTGCCCTCGCTGTTTCTGGCCAGTGCCACGCGGTTCTGGGCTTCGCTGATTTCACGGAAACCTTCCTCGATGTCGTTGAAGGTGCTAATCATATCGTTGATTTCATTATCCTTTTCGGCAATCACTTGGTTCAACGAGTCTCTCAAATGCACCATGGCCAGGTCGGTCTTGGGCTGTTCCTGCTTACAGCCGGCCACGGCCAGCGCACAGGCTACTAAAAGAATGGATTTTTTCATGTTATTCTGTTTTAGTTTGATGTTCCTTACTGTCGAAGCCCGCCAGCACAATGACTATCTCGCCCTTGGGCTCCTTGGCTTCAAAATGGGCTATCACTTCGGCCAGCGTACCGCGTACACTCTCCTCGTGTATCTTTGAAATCTCCCGGCAGACACTTACCTGGCGGGTGGCGCCATACACTTCGGCAAACTGCTGCAAGGTCTTCAGCAGGCGGAAGGGCGACTCATAGAAAATCATGGTGCGGCTCTCGGTCTTCAGCGACTCCAATTTCGTCTGCCGCCCCTTCTTCTGGGGCAGAAAACCCTCGAAGGCAAAGCGGTCGCACGGCAAGCCGCTGGCCACAAGTGCCGGTACAAACGCTGTAGCACCCGGCAGGCACTGCACCTCAATACCTGCCCGTACCGCCTCGCGCACCAAGTAGAATCCGGGGTCGCTGATGCCCGGCGTACCGGCATCGCTGATGAGCGCCACGTTCTGCCCAGCCTGCAGGCGGCTGACAATGGCAGCCGAAGTGCCGTGTTCGTTGAACTTATGGTGAGACATCAGCTGGTTTCGGATGTCATAATGCTTCAGCAAGACCCCCGATGTGCGCGTGTCTTCGGCCAGCACCAAGTCCGCCTCCTTCAGAATGCGGACTGCCCGGAATGTCATATCTTCCATGTTGCCCACAGGCGTGGGTACAATATAAAGTATGCCCATAATCGCCGACAAATTTACAAAAAAGTTAGGAGTTACGAGTTTGAGGCGGTTGTTATGGCCCACAACTTAACATTTTTTGTTCATTCAACAGGCAAAAAAAACTTTCTTCACAATTCCGGGATTCAAAAAAAGGCTGACCCTGCCCTTAGAAAAGAGAGCCGCCCACCCCAAAAAGCGAGAAAAATCGCCTGAAAATTTGGTCAATTCAAAAAAACATCGTACCTTTGCACCCGCTTTAT
>JAFLSH010000311.1 GCA_022511055.1 Prevotella sp.
AGCTATTGGGTACAGGAATCTGGACCGGGGCGACTGGGCGGAGCGTGGATTGTAGTGCGATATCTGTCGGAAGAATTCAATTATGCCGCAAATATTTTCTTCGTGAATCATGCCGAATGTGGGGGAAATTTTGTATCTTTGCACCCAAAACAACACTGATTATGGGAAATTTAGTAGCGATAGTGGGTCGCCCGAATGTGGGAAAGTCGACCCTCTTTAACAGACTGACCCAGACCCGGCAGGCTATTGTGAGCGATGAGGCCGGCACTACCCGCGACCGGCAGTACGGCAAGTGCGAGTGGAGCGGCCGTGAGTTCTCGGTGGTCGACACGGGCGGCTGGGTGGTCAACTCTGACGACATCTTCGAGGGCGAGATACGCAAGCAGGTCATTATAGCCACGGAGGAGGCTGACCTGGTGCTTTTCCTTGTCGACGTGAAGAGCGGCATGACCGACCTTGATGCCGACGTGGCGCAGATTCTGCGCCGCTCGAAGCTCCCTGTCATTCTTGTTGCCAACAAGGCCGATGACGGCAAGGACCTCTACGACCAGTACGAGTTCTACAAGCTGGGGCTCGGCGACCCCTTCTGTGTCAGCGCCGCCACGGGCTCAGGCACCGGCGACCTGCTCGATGAGGTGATGAGGCGGCTGCCCGAGAAATCGGCCGACGACCTGGAGGATGGCATTCCCCGCTTCGCCGTGGTGGGCCGCCCCAACGCCGGCAAGTCGAGCCTGATTAACGCCTTCATCGGCGAGGAACGCCACATTGTCACCGACATTGCCGGCACGACACGCGACAGCATCTACACGCGCTACGACAAGTTCGGCTTCGACTTCTATCTGGTCGACACGGCCGGCATTCGCCGCAAGAACAAGGTGTCTGAGAACTTGGAGTTCTACAGTGTCATGCGCTCTATCCGCGCCATTGAGAACTCTGATGTCTGCATCTTGATGATTGATGCCACCCGCGGCATAGAGGCACAGGACATGAACATCTTCCAGCTGATTCAGAAGAACAACAAGTCACTGGTGGTGGTGGTCAACAAGTGGGACTTGGTGGAAGACAAGTCACAGGTGGTCATCTCTACCTTCGAGAATGCCATTCGCCAGCGCATGGCACCCTTCACCGACTTCCCCATTATCTTTGCCTCGGCCATTACCAAGCAGCGCATCTTCCGCGTGCTGGAGACGGCCAAGCAGGTCTACCTGAACCGCAAGGTGCGCATCGGCACGACCAAGCTGAACGAGGTGATGCTGCCCATCATCGAGGCCACGCCGCCGCCTTCGGTCAAGGGCAAGTATATCAAGATTAAGTACGTGGCGCAGGTGCCCGACACGCAGATTCCCACCTTTGTGTTCTATGCCAATCTGCCGCAGTATGTCAAGGAGCCCTACAAGCGCTTCCTGGAGAACAAGATTCGTGCAAACTGGACACTGACGGGCTCTCCCATCAATGTCTTTGTCAGGCAGAAGTGATGAGAAGCCTCGCCGCGCTGTTCCTCTTTGCCCTGCTCGCTGCCTGTTCCGGCCTTTCGCCGGAGGAGGCGGCTTCGTTGGCGGCCCGGGGGTACTATCAGCACTTGATGGCGGGCGAGTATGAGCAGTTCTTGGAGGGGAAGAACGGTGCTGACACGCTGCCCGCCGCCTACCGCGAGGAGCTTCTCACGGCCTACAAGCAGTTTGCCCGCCAACAGGAACGGGCGCATGGCGGCATTGCCTCGGTTGAGGCAACAAATGCCGTGGTCGACACCACCCTGCACTGCACCAACGTGTTTCTGATGCTTAACTATGCCGACAGTCTCAGCGAGGAAATAGTTGTTCCCATGGTTGAGGCCGATGGGCGCTGGCGCATGAA
>JAFLSH010000312.1 GCA_022511055.1 Prevotella sp.
GGCATAGTGAACGGCATCTGGCTCATCAGGATAGCCGGCAGCCTGTGCCTCTTCCACTGAGTCAAACAGCGATGAAGAGTCATATTTCTGTGACTCAATTTTCAGATATGCCGGGTTAGAGGTTGTTTCAACAGAATCGTTGAGAACAGGCTCACCATCAATGTACTTCTCAGTAGAGAAACCTGCGAAGTTCCAGCCTTCGGCAGCCTCAGCATTGGCATAATAGTAGCCTGTGGCGGAGAGCAGGCTCTCGTAGACGAACTTAAAGTCGACCTGCTCAGCCGGCTCAGAATAGTTCTGGCCTTCTTCGGGAGTAGCACTGCTGCTTTCAAATGTAGCATACACCGTACCGGCACCACTGGGGTAGACCTTCAGCTGTCCGTAGACAGGCACATAAGTACCACCTGCAAACACGTTGCCTGAAGTAAACAGGGCTACTGCCAGGGCAACCAAACTTTTACGAGTAAAAATTTTCTTCATCATTTTACCTTTCTTTTTGGGGTTAATACTTAGTTTAATTTAATACTGTTTGTAATTGTTTATAAAAAATATATGTCATTTGTTTTTGCGGGTGCAAAGGTACGATGTTTGGGGGAATTTACCAAATGGTCTTGGTTTTTTGGAATAGATCCCTATTTTAGCTTTGACGTTCAGAATGAAAACCCTGTTTAGCCTGTCTGTGTGCCGTTTTTCAGAATTTTATTCTGCGGTTTATGGCGGGTGCGTTTTCGGTGAATGAGGCAGGCTGCGATGGCAATCAGCAAGAGCAGCCCTGCAATCAGGGCTTTCGTTGGGGTAAACCACACGATGTCTGTACGCCCCTTCCACGGCAGCAAGACCTTGCCTTCGCCTGCGAAGACGGGGCGCGCCTGCCCTGCACTGTCGACAAACTCGGCCTTCTGCCACTCATCGCACAGCAGCTCGGGTGCCAGCTTGTTGCCCAAGATGCCCTTTTCCTGTGCGCCGCTGCCGATGCGCCAGAGCCAGAACAGGTTAGACCACGGCGAGTAGCGCGACATGTACTTCAGGACATCGGCGTAGTCGCCTTGCAGATAGTCTGGCAGGTCATGGTACTCAATGTGTTCGCCCAGCAGCGACGACTCTATCATGTAGACACACATGGCCGAGCAGTTGGTGGTCATGACGTTGTAATCCCAGTGCTGGCCGCGCATCACCTCTTGGTCGAGGCGGCGCCACAATTCCTGTTTCTGCCGGGGATTGAGGTTTAGAATGTATTCGGTAACGCCGCGCTCTTCTGGCGGATACTGCTTCAGGAAGGCATCTGTCTGGTCGCAGATGAATCCGGCCTTGACGGTGGAGAACATGAACTTCACTTCAAGCCAGAAGTCGAGAATCATCTCGAAAGAAAAAGTGACATCTAAGTTGTTTGACGGGCTCTGCATGCGGATGGCGGCGTGGCCGTAGGTGGTGTAGACCTTGTCGCCCGGCTCTACGAACAGCAGTGAGGCCGTGATGAACTCCGGGTCGGCCGCGGCGGCGTTGATGGAGTCGGCAATGGCGGCGCTGATGGAGTCGGCGGCGGCCGTGTCAGAGCGCTGTGCGCAAACAACCGGGGGGGGTAACAGGAATAGCACTGCCAATGTCATCAGCAGACGGCTCAAATATCTGGAAAGGCCGGTATTGCTACCCTGGAAACTATTCATATTGTTTGAGTTTTTGCATTCATGGCGCAAAATTAAGCATTTTTTCTGAAAAAAAGAAGAAAATGATTAAAAAAATTGCACAGAGGGCGGCTTTTGGGTGAAAAGTGTCGGTTTTCGGGCGGATTTGGTGGCATTTTGGTTGGGGGAGGGTAGGCGTGG
>JAFLSH010000313.1 GCA_022511055.1 Prevotella sp.
TTCAAATAATCACCCGCCTTTTTTGATTTTCTCACCGCAAAATATGATTAATGCAGCAGTTTTTCCCACTCTTCCAAACACAAGACAAACGCGATGAGCAGTACTCACCGCGTTTGGGAAATGTTAAGGATTGCCCCAATGGGCGCACCTCAGCCAATAGTTTCTTAGTTTGCAGCCTGCAAACGGAGAGTCAACTTAGCCTTATAGTTCTTGTTGCCTGATATTTCTGCGTAAATGACCAAGTTGAGCCTGTTATCCTTGAATGCCACATCAGCCGTACAATTCTCAGAAGGTATGAACTTGTTACCCATATCCAATTCCTTGAACGTGAAGTTAATCTTGTCATAACTTGAGTTTGCCCATCTCCATGTTGCAACATCAGAAGTACCATTGCTGTAGTTGATGCTCAGCAGAGTATCATCGAAATCAACGCTAACAATGCTCTTGTCAAACATAGCCTTCTCATCATCTGAGAGTTCTGCACCCTGGCGAATAGCCTCATCACGAAGCTCAGCGAGGTTGCCACCATCGAACTGCTTGAAGAGTGACACATCACCTTCAAGGTCGATAACCGTACCCAACATTTTCCATGAAGTGCAAGTGAGCTTCTTCGTTGCCTGATTGCTTGCCGATGGCGTTGTAACAGCTGTTGCAGGAGCATATTCGTTCTCTGCGGTTTTGAACTCCAGACTTCCCAACTCGGCGACCTTTGAGAATTTCACATTGACTTCCAGCTGGGCGGGGCTTTCTGCACGAGTTCCTTTGCTGGCCACACGTGTGATAGTACCTGTGGCATTGCCCGACACGGTATAGACATCACCATTGATAGCTACATCAGTAGTCACATACTTATTACTACCATCAGTTGCTACCTCAAAAATAGCCTTGCCTGACTCTGTAATGTTCACAGCGCTCAACGCAGCCGACTGAGTTCCAGACTGGGCTGCCTCCAGCGGAGTTGAAAGTGAGAACTGCACTGCCTGACCGGGATATTTTGCCTCGGGCAACTCTGTTTTTGAGCCAGAATCATCATCATCACTGCTGCAAGAAACAGCACCAAAAGTCATAAAACCCATCAATGCGAAGTAAAGAAAATACTTTTTCATACTTTTCCTTGTTTTATTTTTAGTTAATATAATAATTTTTTGCTAACCTTCCTTAGAAAATACGGCCGCTGATACGGAGCTTGATAACAGGGTAAACCGAAATCTTCTCAAGAATATCGAAGAACTGGTCTGCATCATCATTGCCTATATCGTTTTTCGTTAACTTACCGTAAGAAACGTCTCCGAAATCATCGACGGTGCGCGTGTACACACCAGGAGTACCCCAGAACTGCACACCCATATCGAAGGCCACTGACACACGGCTCTTAGGAATGGCGCGACCGAAGCCAATGCCCAAATAGGGTTTGAAAGCATTAACCTTCAAATCAGCCTGAACGTTACCCTTCTCGTCTGAAGTGATGCGATAGTCGCCCAGCTTTATACCGACCTTGCCCCAGTCTGAAGGGTCTGTCAGAAAGGGTTTGGTGTTGTAAACCGAGATGAGTTTATCTGAGCCGATGAAAGCACCAACTGTCACATGGAAACCGCTCTTGCTGGCCTTGAAAGGATAGACATCAACCAAGAATTTGAAGTTACTGATATTCAGTTTTCCCTCAACCTCCACTTCATCATTAATCATCGAGGTGGCACCAGCATCAATATCCACCTCTGTGCTGTAAGCTATCTTCGGCATGAACGAATAGCCGGCGCGCAGCTGCAAGTAGTCTGTCACAGGGGCG
>JAFLSH010000314.1 GCA_022511055.1 Prevotella sp.
GTTGCTCGCTGCTTATCCGCACCACGGTGCATGGCACTACCGCCTCTATCGTAAATTGCGATGATTTCCCGTAAAGCAAATTAGGGTAGTCGCCCACAACCTCATCTTCAAAAGAAAACCATGCTATATGGTCGCTGCCGTTGCTGATGCCGCGCACCGTGTACTTGAAATACCCTTTCTGCACGAAGGCAAACCACTTCGGTTGCTCTCCCTCCAGCTCCATTTGTTCTCCCTTTTGGTAAACCACGGTCTCGCCATACTGCTTGCAAAAATCGTATAGTTTTCCCAGGTCGATGCCATGCCCTGTTGCGTTGTATCGTTGCTCCATAATTCGTTCTGTTATGTTTTCTACTGCAAAAATACGCAATTTTCTGCAAAACAATGCTCAAAAGAAAGACTTTTTTAATGCAATAACATGATAACACGAGAATGACAGAAGTAACAGGCATATTTCTCTTTTCGGGAAAAAATTAGTTTAATTCTGCGAAACAATTTTGCACTCTGCTTTTTTTATTGTAACTTTGCCGACAAATTCAGAAACACGTAATATTTTGATAGAAAAATGATTCTCTTTTTCAAGACCCCACAGAAGAGCGTGATAGCTACCGAGGTAGACCATCAGCTCAGCGAACAAGAAATCAGTGAACTCAGTTGGCTCTACGGCGAGGCGCAGTTCGATGCCGCCGAAACGCTTGCAGGCCATTATGTAGGCCCACGCCGCGAGATGGTAACGCCATGGTCGACCAATGCCGTGGAGATTACCCAGAACATGGGCCTGACCGGCATCAGGCGCATTGAGGAGTACTTCCCCGTTGAGAGCGAAGATGCCGACCACGACCCCATGCTGCAACGCATGTATAACGGTCTGGGCCAGGACATCTTCACCATCAATATCAAGCCCGAGCCCATCAAGCACGTGGAAAACCTTGAGGCGTATAACGAGCAGGAAGGTCTGGCTCTGTCTCCAGAGGAGATAGACTACCTGCACGGACTGGAGAAGCAGAACGGCCGCCCGCTGACCGACTCTGAAATCTTCGGCTTTGCCCAGATTAACTCTGAACACTGCCGCCACAAGATTTTCGGCGGCACCTTCATCATTGACGGCAAGGAGATGGAGAGTTCGCTCTTCGCCATGATTAAGAAGACCACCCAGGAGAATCCCAACAAGATTCTCTCGGCCTACAAGGACAACGTGGCCTTTGCCCAAGGGCCTGTCGTGGAGCAGTTTGCCCCCAAAGACCAGTCGACCAGCGACTATTTCCAGATAAAGGACATTGAGAGTGTCATCTCGCTGAAAGCCGAGACCCATAACTTCCCCACAACGGTGGAGCCGTTCAACGGAGCGGCCACGGGCACCGGCGGCGAGATTCGCGACCGCATGGGCGGCGGCACCGGCTCGTGGCCCATTGCCGGTACGGCCGTGTACATGACCGCCTACCCGCGACTGGACGACTCTGAGCTGTCGGCAAACGAGGGTATCGCCCGCGACTGGGAGCATATTCTCCCCGTGCGCGAATGGCTGTACCAGACCCCAGAGCAGATACTCATCAAAGCCTCGAATGGCGCTTCTGACTTCGGCAACAAGTTCGGCCAGCCGCTCATCTGCGGCTCGGTACTCACCTTCGAGCATCAGGAAGCTGCCGATGCCCAGCCTTCAACCCCCGACACCAAGTATGCCTACGACAAAGTCATCATGCTGGCCGGCGGCGTGGGCTATGGCACCAAGCGCGACTGCCTGAAGAAAGAGCCGCAGAAGG
>JAFLSH010000315.1 GCA_022511055.1 Prevotella sp.
TTGCGAAGAATTTTGAGTATCTTTGCAGTCGAAAATAGAAAAAAGACCGAAATGAGCAAGTTGTCAGAACTGCATACGGGTGAGCGCGGTGTCATTGTCAAAGTGATGGGGCACGGCGGTTTCCGAAAACGTATTATAGAAATGGGCTTTGTTGCCGGTAAGACGGTCGATGTGATGCTGAACGCCCCGCTGCAAGACCCCGTGAAGTATAAGCTGATGGGGTATGAAGTGCTGCTGCGGCGGCAGGAGGCGGAAATGATAGAGGTGGTATCCTGCAACGAAGTGGCCGGGCAGACTGGGGGGAATGCCGATACCGCCCAGGTCAGTAATGCCGCACCCATTACCGAGAAATATCTGCGCAGCGCGGCATTGAAGCAGCGCCGCCACCTGAACGTGGCGCTGGTGGGAAATCCCAACTGCGGCAAGACTTCACTCTTCAACTATGCTTCCGGCGCACATGCGCATGTGGGCAATTACAGCGGTGTAACGGTGGATGCCTCGGTGGCTGAGACCGCGTTCTATGGTTACAAGTTCAGTCTCACAGACTTGCCCGGCACTTACTCGCTGACCTGCTATTCGCCAGAGGAACTCTATGTCAGGCGGCATCTCAGCGAGCAGATGCCTGATGTGGTGATAAACGTGGTGGATGCCTCGAACTTAGAGCGCAACCTTTATCTGACAACGCAATTGGTCGACATGAACTTGCCCATGGTCTGCGCGCTGAACATGTATGACGAGTTTGAACGGCGTGGCGACCAGGCAGACCTGAAAATACTCTCGACACTCTTCGGTATGCCGATGGTACCCACTTCGTTCAAGTCGGGGCGTGGCGTGAAGGAGCTGTTCAAGGCAGTCATTCAGGTGTATGAACGCACACAGGGTGCTTCGCGCCATATCCACATAAACTATGGACACGAAATAGAGGATGGCATCAGCCACATACAGAAGTTTCTGAAGGCCGATGAGCATATCCGCCAGAACTATAGTACCCGCTACCTGGCCATCAAACTTCTGGAAAACGATACGGCTGTAGACCAGTACGTTACGCAGCACATAGCCAGTGAGCATCGCCTTGAAGACCGCAAGCTGCTGTTGGCGGCGCGCGAAACGGCGGCCGCCCGTGTGTTGGAAGAGACCGGCACGGATGCCGAGACCGCCATTATGGATGCCAAGTATGGATTTATCAACGGTGCGCTGACCGAGGCAGGTTTCCGCACAGGCACCAAGGAAGATACCTACCATACCACCCATCTAATAGACAATATTCTGTCAAACAGATGGTTAGGATTTCCTATTTTCTTCCTGATGCTCTATGTGATGTTCCAGACCACCTTCTGGCTCGGCCAATATCCCATGGACTGGATAGAGGCTGGTGTGACCTGGCTGGGTGACTGGCTGGGCGGCACTCTCACTGAAGGGCCGTTGCGCTCGATGCTGGTCGACGGCGTGATAGGGGGTGTGGGCTCGGTCATTGTGTTTCTGCCGCAGATACTCATTCTTTATTTCTTCATTTCGCTGATGGAAGACACGGGCTACATGGCGCGCGCGGCTTTCATTATGGACCGGCTGATGCACCAGATGGGGCTGCACGGCAAGTCGTTCATTCCGCTGATTATGGGCTTCGGCTGCAACGTGCCCG
>JAFLSH010000316.1 GCA_022511055.1 Prevotella sp.
CAACTGCGCGAACTCATCGACCAGATAGAAAACCAGCAATCGTAAAGACAACATGACAGACTTTCTGATATATGACCTGAAGGTGGCGGCGCTAATCTGCGTGTTCTACATGTTCTACCGCCTGCTGCTCTCGTACGAGACATTCCACCGTGTCAACCGGGTGGTGCTGCTCCTGACCGCAGCGGCCTCGTTTGCGCTGCCCCTGTGCGTGATTACCATACACAAGACGGTACAGATTCAGGCCATGCCAGAAGTCGGCATCGGCGAAATGCAGATAGCCGTTACAGAGCCTGATACCCCCTACTGGCAGATGGCTCTGCCCGCCCTATATATAATAGGTCTGCTGGTAACGCTGGGCCACACCCTGCTGTCTTTACTGAAAATCGTGCTGCTGATACGGCGAAGCGAACAGCACCCCCAGCCTGATGGCACCGTCATCTGCGTGACCGGTAACGCAGAGATAACGCCTTGCAGCTGGATGCGCTATATCGTGATGAACCGTGGCGACTATGAGGCACAGAACGCCGCCATTCTCGCCCATGAACGGGGGCACATACGCCTCAGGCACTCCTGGGACATTCTCCTCGTTAATCTGCTCACCGCCCTCCAGTGGTTCAACCCTGCCATGTGGATGCTGCGCCAGGATTTGCGCGCCATTCACGAGTATGAGGCTGATGGTGAAGTACTCTCTCAAGGGATTAATGCGCGTCAATATCAATATCTGTTAATCTCGAAAGCCGCAGGCATTGGCGGGTACTCCATTGCCAACGGCATCGCTCACAGTACCCTCAAAAAACGTATTCTCATGATGACAAATAAGAAATCAAAGAGCAACCACCTGTGGAAACTGCTCGCCGTTGTGCCCATTGTCGGCATAGCACTCGCCTTGAACGCACAGACTGTTACGGACTATGTCTACAACAAGCCGCAACCCCAGCAGCCTGCCGAGGCCACCGCAACCAGTACAGAGGCGGAGAACGCCAAGGCCGCCGAGCCTGCGGCCAAGACCACTAACCAGCCTGCCGAGCCCAAGGGCACGCCCAGGAAAATCAACATCTTGGTGATAGACGGGGCAACCCACAGCCCCGCTCTCGGCGCCACCGCTAAAATTGTAGGCAGCGGGCAGCGCGTAGTCACTGACTTAGAAGGCAAGGCCAGCCTTGACACCAAAGTGGGCGACCAAGTGGAAATCACGCTCGCCGGCAGAAAACCTGTCACAGTGACCGTTCCGCCAAGTGAGAAAGACCAGAACAGACAATGGGCCGTAAAGCTGGAGCTTCAGGAAGAGCAAGACGACCAAGACCCT
>JAFLSH010000317.1 GCA_022511055.1 Prevotella sp.
ACTTTAGCGACAAAAAGCGCCACTTTAGGAAAATTACTCCGTGAGTTTCGGGAAATACTCCGTGAGTTTTGAGAATTTCTCCATGAGTTTTTCTCCACTAAAACCTACCACTCCAATCTTACCCACCACACCAAACAAAATGCTGCCCCTGTGCAGGGGGAGATAATCCTGTTCCTACCTGGAATCCTAAAGTGTACAAAATCACATGAATTTAGTTAAAATCGTGTATGGCCAGGGGCGTCAGGCATTCCACTATACATTCTACAACTTTTTATGCTTCAGTTGGTTATGCGGGTTTGTGTATAGTTGAGCATTTTTTAAAAAATGCGGTAAAGAAGAACAAGACACTAATGCCATTTCCTGCTTTCGGAGAATCTTGGAACGAATCAAAACTTTGAGATGAAATTGCTGATACTGGCACAGAGTCGCACAAAAAAGCTATCTTTGTGACAATCAAATAGTTATAATAAAAATTAACACAAATAAAGCCCGTAACAACTTCACCCAGGGCGGAGCTTTTACTGATTCAATTCAGCCAACGATTTCAAAAATTCAAGTTTTACGCATTTTTTTTGTTATTTTTAATGTTATGTCATTAGTTTTTCGTATCTTTGCACCCAAATTATAGACATCTCTGCGGCAGAGAGGCAGTACTTTTTGGGCTGAAACGCTGCCGCCCACGTGAGTCACCGCCGCTTTTAGGGGGGGGTAAAACGATGGATGCGAGATGGCTACTAGGATTAAGTCGATATGGCACAGGAAGTGAGATTATCCGAAACTGCCACCAAGAGTCCGGCCGCCGTGCATAAGGGCTCTGGCGTTGCCGTGGAGGAGCCCCGTTGGTATATCGCCGAGTGCAAGGAGACCCGCGAGCGCACGGTGAGGACCATGCTTCAGAAGGGCGGCTACGAGGCATACGTTGCCAGCCAGGTCGAGACACATGTCTACAAGAGCCGCAACCGTCGCCAGGTTGAGAAGATTCTCCTTCCTTGCCGGGTGTTCGTGCGCACTGAGCAGAGGAATCTGATGCCCATCATGCAGTCTT
>JAFLSH010000032.1:0-6345 GCA_022511055.1 Prevotella sp.
TGTTTCAGTTGGTTATGCGGATTTATGTATAGTTGGGCATTTTTTCAAAAAAATGAGGCAAGGAAAACCAAGACGGTCATCTGATTCCGCCAACGGGCCTGGTTACTTTTTCTTTGGCTGACGGTTGAATCGGTATTGCACATTCAGCATGGCATACCGCCCCAGGATGTTTTGCCAGGTTTCCGTGCGCCCATAGGCGTTTATCGTGCGGGTTATGGCATCGAGCTGACCCAGCAGGTCGTAGGCGGAAAGGCGCAGCAGCAGACGGTCGTTCAACAGGCCGCGTGAGAGCGACGTGCCGAGGACAATGCGGTCGGTGTTCATCGACGAGTCGCTGTAGCCGCGGCGCGTGTAGACCTTGGCCTCGGCGGTCAGCTCTATGCTGAACGGAAGGCGGGTGTGCCCCTCGGCTCCATAGGTGATGTTGAAGCAGTCGAAGGGTCGGAAGCCCGGCTCGTCTGCCGTGATGTGTGCATATTCGGCATTGGCGCCCACCTCGATGCGTGTGTGCGACTTCTCGTAAGACGTGCTGAACGATGCCGAGGGCATCAGTGTGGTGACGGTGCGCTCACGGTTGACAAACTCGGTGGAGGCGGCGTAGTTGAGCGTGGCGGCCACACTGGCATAGAAACGGCTGTTGGCGGCGAAGGGTGCGCGGTAGTTGACCGAGCCGCCCGCCGCGTTGTGCCCGCGGAGATTCATCAGGCTCACGGTCTGTATGCCTGTCGACGGGTCGTAGTGGATGGCGCGGGCTATCTGGCGCGGTTGCGTGCTGGCTGCGGCAGAGGCCATGAACACCTTCCGGGTGCGGAAATCCATCTTGCGATAGAGCAGCGACACGCTGTGGGTGAGCGCGCTCCTTATGCCGTCGCTGCCGCCCAGACTGACAATGAGCGGGTTGGTGGTGTCGCTGTAGGGGATGAAGTCGGTCAGTGCCGGTGCCTGCTGCTTCAGGCCGTACTCAAACTGGAGCAGCCACACGTTGGGGCGCTCGTAGCCGATGCGCACCTGTGGCTCGGCGAAGGCGAAACGCTTTGTCAGGCACGTGTCGATGATGTCGCGCTGATAGGCGAGGGTGGAGCGCTCCAGCCGCAGCAGGCCGCTGGTCGAGATGTTGAGGCGCTGCCCAGACTTCAGCTGCCGGAACAGGGAGAGTGCTACGCGGGGCGTGGCGGTCAGGGTGTGGCGGGAGGAGTGGTAGGAGTTGACGGCATCGAGTGTCTGCAACACCTGGCTCACCGAGTCGCTGACGAGGTAGAGCTGGCGGGGCGCACGGCTGTAGGTCATGTCAAGCGCGAGAGAGGGGGTGAGTGTGACCATCCACCCCGCGACATCGCTCCACGTCACGGGGCAGTCGGCTTGGAACGCCCCGTTGGCAGTGCGCGACGAAGTGCTGCCCTGCGTGGGGCGGTCGATGTCGGGTGTCAGGGCCGACTGGTAGAATCGCACGGCGTTGGTCTCGCTGCTCCGGGTGCGCCCGTCGGCAAAGTTTCCGCTCAGGCCGAAGTGCAGCACGTCGCCAAGCTCGGAAATCTTGAATGAGGCACTGGCATCGATGCCGCCGCTCCACAGCGTACCACTCTGATGGCGCAGCACGGTCTGGGCAGAGACGAGCAACGGCTGCTGGGCGAAGGGGCGGCCGGACATGAAGAAGATGCTGTCGATGACCGTGCCGCCCTGCTCGTCTATGGGGGCGGACAGCTCGGCCAGCCAGGAGGCAGCATCAGAGCGGTTGCTCGTGTATTCCGCCTTGGGCTTCAGCACCATGTGGAATCCGCTGCCCGGCCGCTTCAGCTCCAGCGTGTGGCGCGTGGCCACGTGGGTGGAGCGCTTCTCGTCTTGTGAGCGCAGGCGCGAGTAGGTGTCGCCGGTGCTGAGAAAGCGTACTGCCGACTGCCGCATGCGGGCATCCTGACTGTGATAGTCGGCCGAAACCTCGCCGTCGTAGGTGAAGCGGCGGCGACGGTCGTCGATGGTGTGCAGAAGCCCTGCCGACGTGTAGGCCGACGGCACGGTGAGTTCGTACTGGCTGCTCCACTGCCCCGTAGTGCCGGGCGTGGTGGCATCGTTGGTGTTGTTGGCGTTGACATACGCCACCGAGCGCGTGTAGTCTGAGAAGCGCAGGCCGAACAGCTTGGCCCGGTAGCGGTGGTCGGTGCCGATGCCCCCGTCGGCGTTGACCGACCAGCCAAACGAGTAGACGCGCTTCAGCCCAACATCCATCACCAGCTCCTTTTCGCGGTCGTTCACCCTCGATATGCCCAGCGCCACGTCGCTGTCGGACTCGCGCCGGTAGACCTTCACCTTGTCGACCATGTAGGCGGGCAGGTTGTCGAGCGCGATTTTTGGGTTGCCACGGAAGAAGTTTCTGCCGTTGACGAGCAGATTGTCCACAAACTCGCCGTTCACGTAGATGCGCCCGCCCTTCAGCTCGACACCGGGCAGCCGGCGCACCAGGGCATCGAGCATGGAGCCGTTGGTCAGCTCAAAGGCATCGGCGTTGTAGACAATGGTGTCGCCGCGCATCACCATCTTTATCTTTGAGGCCGTCACCACCACTTCGCGCAGGCTGCCGCCCTCTAACTCGCCTTTGGCGGTCTGCGGGCGCTTGTGCAGCTTGACGGAGCCGAGGCTGATGCGCGGGCGGCGATGGCGACTGAAGCGCAGGCTGACACGGCGGCTCACGGGGGTGTAGCGCGGGTGGGAGTAACAGACAAGGTAGTCGCCCGATGCGGGCAGACTGAGGCGGAAGCCCCACTTGGCGTTGTGGGTACTCGCCACCATGGCGGTGCTGTCGGCATTCCATACCGTTATCGCGCAGCTGTCAACGGCTTCGCTGGTGAAGCTGTCGACCACTGAGCCTGACAGGTCGAACTTCTGCTGCTGGCCCGCCGCACGGGAGGCGCAAAAAAGCAGGCACAGAAGGATGGAGAAAACGTGTTTCATGTGCTAAGCCGTTAGAATCTTTGTGCAAATATACGCTAATCCGTTAGAACGGCAAAGAAAATCTCTCTATTCAGTTAGAGATTTAATGATAATTAACGTCTTGGCGGGGCGCAGCCCTGTCGTTGGCTAAAGCTCAAGCAAGCCTTCGGGCAACGACATGGCAATCTGGCGGGTGTCGGTGTTGATGTCGGTGATAAAGTCGTCGCTGGCGGGAATCAGCTGGCCGCTTTCCAGACAGAAAAGCAGGTTGGCGGTGGTGTCGTCGATGCCGGCAATGCGGCCAATGGGAGTGCCCGTGGCGGCATCGGTGATGTCGAAGCCAACGAGGCTGGCCAGTGAGAACTGGCCGTCATCGTCGTCAGCTAATGTGCGGAGGAAATAGACGTGGCAGCCCGTCAGCTCAGCCGCGCGCTGCTGGGTGTCGACACCCTCGAACTTGACCAGCACCACGGTGTCGGAGCGGAAGCGGTATTCCTCGATGAAGAAAGGCACCAGGATGCCGTCGATGTCGAGAATGAGGTGGTCGGCATCAACGCGGTCGAACACATCGTCGTCGACGAGAAAGGAAATCTCGCCTTTCACGCCGTGGGTCTTGCCTAACTTACCTATCCTGTAGACCTCTTCCTGTCTAATCATAGCCTGGTGATTTTTGCGCCTAATGCGTTGAGGCGCAGTTCGATATCCTCGTAGCCGCGGTCTATCTGCTCGATGTTGTCAATGCGGCTCTCGCCCTCGGCGCTCATTGCGGCGATGAGCAGGGCTATGCCGGCGCGTATGTCGGGGCTCGACATGCGGCTACCCCTGAGTGTCAGCTTGCGGTCGTGGCCGATGACCACGGCGCGGTGAGGGTCGCAGAGAATGATTTGCGCGCCCATGTCAATCAGGCGGTCGACGAAGAACAGGCGGCTCTCGAACATCTTCTGGTGGAACAACACTGAGCCGTGGGCCTCAGTCGCCACAACGATGAGGACCGACAGCAGGTCGGGGGTCAGCCCCGGCCAGGGGGCATCGGCCAGTGTCATGATGGTGCCGTCGATGAACGACTGTATCTCGTAATGCTCCTGTCGGGGAATCCAGAGGTCGTTGCCGTCGACCTGGATGTCGACACCCAGCCGGCGGAAGCTGTCGGGGATGATGCCCAGGTCCTTGGGCGACACGTTCTTGATGCGCACGCCGTCGCCGCACATGGCGGCCATGCCGATGAACGAGCCCACCTCAATCATGTCGGGTAGCAGCTGGTGGGTGGTGCCGTGCAGCTCGCTGACACCGACGATGGTCAGGAGGTTTGAGGCGATGCCGCTGATGTTAGCCCCCATGCGGTTGAGCATATGGCAGAGCTGCTGGATGTAAGGCTCGCAGGCCGCGTTGTAGATGGTGGTAGTGCCCTTGGCAAACACGGCAGCCATGATGATGTTGGCGGTGCCGGTGACCGATGCCTCGTCTAAGAGCATGTAAGTGCCCGTCAGGCTGTCGGCGGCAATCTGGTAGACGTTGCGGCCTTCGAGGCGGTTGAACTTAGCCCCTAACTTCTCGAAGCCGAGGAAGTGGGTGTCGAGCCGGCGGCGGCCAATCTTGTCGCCACCGGGCTTGGTGATGACGGCCCTGCCCATGCGGGCCAGCAGCGGCCCAATCATCAGCACGCTGCCCCGCAGCTGGGCGCACTTGCTCGCAAACTCGTCGCTCTGCAAGTAGTCCAGATTCAGCTGGTCGGCTTGGAACGCATATTCGCCTTTGGCCATCGGGGTCACCCTGACCCCGATGTCGCGCAACAGCTGTATGAGGTTGTTGACATCGCGGATGTTGGGTATGTTGCGGATGACGACCTCTTCGCTGGTCAGCAGCGAGGCGCAGATGACTTGTAGCGCCTCGTTCTTGGCTCCCTGGGGGGTGATGGTGCCGCGGAGCTGGTGTCCGCCCTCTATCTTAAACGCTGCCATGTGTGTCCTGAAGTTCTTCTATCTGCGCTTCTTGCTTTTCTTGACAGTCTCCGTGGCCGCTGTCACCTTGTTGAGCGTGAAGGTGTTTAAGTCCAGCTGAACGGCACCGTCAGTGTAGCGGGCCATGTCGTCGGCAACCTTCTCGCTGTCGACGGAGCCGTGCCCCCACGTCATCAGGTCGCGTTTCATCTGGTAGGCGGCCAGCCGTGCCAGCGTGTCGCGCTCGCTGCCGGGAGGCATCTGCCTCAGCTTCTCCATCAGTTCCTCGATGAGCCTGCCGTAGTGGCGCTGCTTGATGCTGCCTTGCGGCAGCTTCAGCGGGGCGGGCTTCGAGAGAATCTTCTCGGCCTCTGACACGTCGAAGGGCCAGTCGATGTCCAACTGCTTGTGGCTCATCAGGTAGAGATGGTCCCACAGGGTCTGCTGGTAGTCGGCGTTCTCCCTGATTTGCGGCACTTTGGTCTCCATGAGCCGCACGATGGTCTTGGCGCATGCCTGCCGGGCCGCCTTGGTGGGCAGGCTGACGGCGTGGTCAATCATCTTCTGAATCTCGCGCCCGTACTCCGGCATCAGCAGTTTTTCCCGCTGGGTGTTATAGTCTAAGCCTTTGATTTCCATATTTTGCTGGTTTTGACGATTATTTTCCTTGAATGTAAGAACGAGTGGCCTTTCCTGTCCCTAAATGAGCTTCTTGGGCATCTTAGCCACGAAGTCCTTCAGGTAGAACGGCACGAAGTAGGCCACATCTTCCGTCTGCCCTTGCAGCAGCCGGCGCTCGGCCAGCGGCTGCATCCACTTGGCCAGTGGCTCGATGCCTTCTATTAGCCGGGCGTTGGGGTGGTTGATGCTCTCCATGCACTTCTTGGCGCCGTTGCCGAAGAAGTAGACAGGGCGCTCATCGAGAAAAGCCTTGTAGGTCTCGGCATCCACCACATCGGCCTGCACCTCCCTGACGGGGCGAAGGGCGCGGTCGTAGATGCCGGCATAGACCTCCATGCGCCGTGCATCGAGCATGGGGCAGAGCAGGGCTTCGTCTTCGGCCAGCTCCCTGAGCAGCACTGGTACGCAAAGCAGTTCCAGCGTAGGCACGGCAATGAGCTTCAGGTCGCGCCCGTAGCAGATGCCCTTGGCCATCGACACGCCGATGCGCAGCCCCGTGTAGCTGCCCGGGCCGCAGCTGACGGCCACGGCATCGAAGGGGATGGCGTGGTTATCGGTAAACGAGAGAGCCTCATCGACCATGGAGCCCAGCCGCTCGGCGTGGTTGGGGCCGGAGTGGTCTTCTTGCTGGAATATCACCTGAGAGTCTTCGCTCACAGCCACCGAACACACGGCGGTGCTGGTTTCAATGTGCAATATACACGACATATCTATTCTTGTCTTCTTTGCTTCTAAACTGCAAAGGTACGCATTTTTCCGCCAACTTGCGTTGTTTTATCACAAATTAACGAAAAATAGGCGC
>JAFLSH010000032.1:6445-14700 GCA_022511055.1 Prevotella sp.
CGAAAAATAGGCGCTGAAAGCCCGCCTTTGGCATGCGGAAGGCCGCTTCTGTTATTCTGAATGCTCGCCTCCGCCAAAAAGAAAGGTGCATCTCCCAGCGGACTGGGGATGCACCGTGTGTGAGATTTATACTCAGGTTGCTAAAACGCTGTCCTTACTTTGCCGGGATGCAGAACTCTACATTGTCGAAGTAGAACGTGTTAGCCAGAGTCAAGTCATCGTTCAGGTTGATGGCGATGGTCTTGATGCCATCCTGTTCAGCGCTGATAACGCCTTCGTATACGAATTCAGCCCATTCGGTGGTGAAAGGAATGGTGCCAACCATTGCGTAGTGCTTGTAGTCGCCAGGAGCCAGGTGAGCCTGTGTGCTGGCAGAAGCAGGCTTGTCGGCCTTCACCATCATCTTGAGAAGGAACTTTTCGCCAGTCTTGAACTCGTGGTCAGAAGTGATGAAGAACTGAGAGTCATACTCATTGACAGCAGCATCTGTACTCTTCACTGCAACGCAGCGAGAGCCGTCTACGCCTACACCCTCAACAAAGTTGGTGATGAACTGACCAGCGTTGTCGCCTACGGCATCCTTACCAACCAGGCAGCTTGCATCTTCGCCTTCGCAGTCGCTGTTCACGATAAGGTTTTCCCAGTTGTCAACAGCTGCGGGCTTGGTGACTTCAATCTTGATGTCATCGAAGTAGTAGTTGACGGCATTGGGAGTAACAGACAGGTTGAGGGCGATGGTGTGCATGCCGTTCTGCTCAGAGCTAATCGTGCCGCTCCAAGTATGCTCTGTCCATTCGGTGGTGAACTTGATGTCGCCAACCATAGACCAGTGCATGTAGTCGCCTGGCTCATTGTGTGCCTGTGTGCCGACGGTGGTAGCCTCATCGGCCTTCACCTTCATAGAGAACTTCACCTCATCGCCAACAGACAGAGCCTCATCGATTCTGATGAAGAACTGAGCATCCCAAGTCTCTGCGGGATTGTCGTTGGTGGTCACGATAGCGCAGCGGTTGGTGGGGTCAGCGGGGTCGACAACGATGCGGGCGGGAGCCACGGCAGCCTTCTCACCATCGATGTAGTCGTTGGCGAAGAAGCACGACACGTCATCTGTCATGAAGTTACCGTTGACAACGGCATTACCCTCGTCGAAAGCATTGTAGCGCTCCACTTCGACACGGATGTCATCGAAGTAAACGGTATTGTGCTGTCCTTTTGCCAAATTGAAAGCAATGGTGTACATGCCGGCAGAAGCCTTACCCCATTCGCCACCGGCAGAAATCTGTATTTCGCCAGAGTCAAAGTCTGTCCACTCAGTTGTAAAGTTCACATCACCAACGCAGTACCAGTGCTGATAAGCACCAGGAGCGCCGTGGCTCTGTGTGTCAGCAACTTGGTCGGCATCAGCCTTTACGCGCATCTTCAGGCGGAGCTTGTCGCCTACCTTCAGAGCCTGGTCTTCGCCGAAGGTGATGAAGAACTGGCTATCCCAACCAGCAATATTTCCACCGTCTGCAATCATGTTGCCAGCGGCCTCAGCCTCTTCCTGGCTACGGACAACCACGGCGAAGCAGCGGTTTGAGGGATCTGCGGGGTCAGCAACGATGTTGGCTGCGCCATCGAACTGTGCATCGCTGGTGCGCCACTCGTGGCAAACGAAATTGTCAACGGCCGTACCCTGGGCACTACCGTTCAGCACGAGGCTACCCTCATCGAAGTTGTCTGCAACGGGTGGGAGCAGTTCACCGGGACCTTCGACATCACCGCCGCCGGCAGGATTGTCAATAGCTGTACATGACGTGAAACCGGCGAGAGCTATCATCATGGATGTAGCTAACGCAAAAGAATACTTTTTCTTCATAAATGTTTGATTTTGGTTAATGAATATTGTTTGAATTTTTAAGGTATTTCTGCTAATAGCATCATTTGTCGTTGCAAAGTTACATTTTTTTATCGAAACCGACTTTTGTATTTGTAACATTTTTATTTGTTTTTTAATCATTGTGCAGTTTTATGGCCTAAAAACGGGCACATTGCGGGCTTGCATAAGGCTTGTTCCGCGAAAAGCGGCGGTGGCGTTTCCTCAAGCGGCGGTGGCGTTTCCTCAGAGGGCACTTAGCAGTTGCTCGACCAATCGGGGCACGGCATAGCTGTCAATGTCAGATTCGGCAATCCAGATATAGCCGGCGGGCAAGGCCGGTTTTTCGGCCGGTTCCCACAGGTAGAAGTCGGCGTAAAGCACACGGTGGGTCAGCACGTGCCGCACTCCTTTCTTGATAAGCTGACTGGCGGCGATGATGTGTTGGGTATTGGAAATGGAAAGCCGATTGGGGGTGATGTCTGCGCCCAAAGGAGCGGCAGGCTCGCTCTCAATCAGCAGAGGCTCCCACAATCCCTGCCAGATGTCGCCTGCCGGGCGGCGGCGGATGGCAGTCATGCCTTGCCACCTGACATAGACGTAGACCAGGTGGCGCTCCTTCACCTTGAGTGTCTTTCGTTTCACCGGCAGTTGCCCGATGCGCCCTTCTCTCAGCGCCACACAGCTGTCTTGCAATGGGCAGAGCGGACAGCGGGGCGACTGCGGGGTGCATTGCATGGCGCCGAAATCCATCATGGCCTGGTTGAACTCCCCGTAAATGGAGCCCGCCTCAGACAGAGCGGCGGTGGCGGCCGGTGCTTCGGGCAGCAGGCTCTGAGCCAGAGCCGTGAACACCTTCTTGCCCTGGGATGTGTTGATGGGCGTGTCAATGCCAAAGTAGCGGCTCAGCAGCCGATAGACATTACCATCGACGACGGCGGCGGGAAGCCCGAAGGCGATGGAGCCAATGGCGGCGGCAGTGTAGTCGCCCACTCCTTTCAGCTGCCTGATGCCATCGAGCGTTTGCGGAAACCCGCCCATCCCGACGATTTGGCGGGCTGCGAAATGCAGGTTGCGGGCACGAGAGTAGTAGCCCAGCCCCTGCCACTCGCGCAGCACTTCGTCTTCGGTGGCGGCAGCCAGCTGCTCCACGGTGGGCCAGCGGCGCATGAAGCGCTGCCAGTATTCCCAGCCCTGCTTCACCTGTGTCTGCTGCAAGATGATTTCCGACAGCCAGACGGCGTAAGGGTCGCGTGTGCCACGCCACGGCAGTTCGCGCCCGTTCTCGCGAAACCAGGTCAGCACGGAGGCGGAAAACTCAGTCATGGCTGTCTTGTTGGTTATTCCGAGGCTTGCTGCTCAGGGAACTGTTGGTAGATGCGCAGGCCAAAGTCATTGCCTGCGGCGTAGATATACTCCATGATGTCGCTTGTGTCATGCTCAAACCCCAGACCGTCTTGGGCTTTCAGCCAGAATGCGAACTCCACGCAGCAGCCGGCCTGCGTGGCTTCGGCCTGGCGCACAAGTATGGGCCTGGTGGCAACGACCTTCGGGTGCTTGCCCAGCCACTCTTCTATGTGCTGGCGGAAGCGCGTGATGTTCGTGGTGCCGGCCTCGGCCGAGTCGCCCTTCTCCGTTGCGATGGAGCGGAAATCGTAGTAGACCCGGCGCACTTGCTTGCGCCCTTCGCGCTCTTCCATGCCGAGCCAGTTCTGGAACGAGCCATCGACCAGCATCTGCGGCGTGACGGTGACCACCGTGTTGTCAAAGTTACGGACTTTGACCATGGTCAGCGTAATCTCTTCCACCCTGCCGTTAGCCCCTGCCGACGGCACGGCAATCCAGTCGCCGATGTGCAGCATGTCGTTTGAGGTCAGCCGGATGCCTGCCACCAATCCCTTGATGGTGTCCTGAAATGCCAGCATGAGAATGGCCGAGGCCGCACCCAGACCAGCCAGCAGCGTTGTCGGGTCTTTATCGAACAATATAGACACGATGATGATGACCGTGATGAAGATGATGATAATCTTGACGACCGCAAAGACACTGTAGAGATACTGCTGGCGGGCCGTGCGGTGGTCACCTTCCAACAGCTTGAACGAATCGAAGAACGTGATGAGCGTACGCACGGTCATGACCGTGATGTAGATGGCAGTAAGCCGCCCCAGCAAGTCGTGAACGGTGGGGAACTTGAAGAATATCAGCGGCAGCAGGCTCCATATCACCAGCGCGGGCACGATGCGGCAAGTCGACACCAGCACTTTCTCGTTGAATATCACATCATCCCATCGCGCTTCCGTGCGGGCCGTAACCTTCAGCACCAGCGGCACGAACACTCTGCGGCAGACCCACTCGGCCAGCACGGCCATCAAGACGGCCGCCACTACCATCACAATGTGACTGACTACTGCCACGGCACTGCCGCCCACGCCGCAGCCGCTTATAAGCTGTTCTACGTAAATAGCTATCTGTTTCATGGTCTATTTCTTCCTTTTCTTGTTTTTCTTCTTGGTTGTTGTTACCTTGGGGCGCTTGCTCACCTGAATGGTGCGGTTGGTCTTGGCGACAGCGGCCGGCGGCGGTGTCAGGCTGACGTTTCCCGGCGTGCATAGTGCCTGGCAGATGCGGTCCTGGAACGCCTTGGCATCGCTGTTGCGCAGCACCCCCTGATTCAGAATGACAAAGCACAGGTTACGGCTGCCTGCGGCGGTGCAGTAGCCTGCCAGCGACGAGATGCCGGTCAGCGTGCCAGTCTTGGCGCGCACGTTGCCGCGGGTGTAGTCGCCTGCCATGCGGCTTTTCAGCGTACCATCGACGGCGGCCACGGGCAGGGCGGGCATCAGGTGGTTGGCCACCTTCTTGTTGCGCCACGCATAGCGCAGCAGGTGCATCATCAGCTCCGCGGACACATAGTTATATAGCGACAGCCCGCTGCCATCAGCCAGCTTGTAGTTGGCGGGCGACAGCCCTATCCGCTGTATGAGCTGCTGCTCGTACTGCCGGGCGTGGCTGGCCTTGGCCGGGCGGTTGCCCCCCGATGCCGCTAACTGGTAGTAGACCGACTCGGCGTACAGGTTGTTGCTATCCTTGAGCATGGGCCACAGTATCTGGTCGAGGTTGTGGGTACGATGGCAGACTAAAGTCTTGCCCGGTGCTGCCGGCAGCAGGCTGTCGACCAGCACGATGCCCTCAGCCGCCAGTGCGGCCGCCAGCCGCTCGACAAAGTTGTCATTCTTGCCTATCAGCAGCGGCGAGAGCTGCGGGTTGTCATCATCCCAGCACCACCCCTCGCCCAGCAGGTCTGCTTCCTTGAACGAGCGGTCTGCCACGATGCGCCCCTTGACGGTGTCGACGGCCAGCTGGCGGAGGCTCGATGCGAAGGCCGCCATGTCTTCGGCGTTGAACGCCGGGTCCATGCCCCCCACGCAAATCAGGTCGCCCCGGAGTACGCGGTTGACTATCTGCCCCGTGTAGTAGAGCGAGGTGTACAGCCGGTAGTCATCGCTCAGGCGGTCTATGGCCGTGATGGCTGTCAGCAGCTTCATGGTTGAGGCCGGGCGCATGGTCTGGCGGTGGTTGTAGGCATAGATGGTCGAGTCAGCATCAAGGTCATAGACCATCAGCCCCAGCTGCGAGACCTGCAACAGCGGTGCGTTGGCGATGATGGAGTCCAGCCGGTGCTGGATATACTGCGGGTAGGGCAGCGGCTGTGCCGGTGCTGCGCCAAGGGTGTCATTGTCTGCCTCGGTCTGCGCCGCCGTGGGCAGCCAGAGGTATGTTGCTATGATAATCAGCCAGATTCTTCTCATTTCGTCTGCAAAGTTACAATTTTTTTCTAATTTAATCCCACACGTTCTCCGCTTTTTTCCCATTTCTTCTGCCGTGCCGGCCCGTGCCGCGCTACAGTCTGATGCCAAAGGCGGCGCGGACACGCCATTTGTTCTGGTTGATGACGAGGCTATTGTCATCAAATATCGAGTTGCTCATCACGCCGGTGAGACTGGTGAAGTAGCGCGGCGAGAAGTTGTAGACCACCGAGAAGCGCTCGTTGAGTATCACGTTCAGCCGTATGGGCTGTGCCGCACGGCGCTCGCCGTTGACGGTCAGATGCCCTGAGTTCAGCACCACCGTGGTGGGCAGTGCCGAGAGGTGGAAGAGCCATTTGTCTTTCACGACGAGGTTGTAGCCGTAGCCGACACCCACGCCCAGCTGTGCCACCTTGATTTGCATGTCAGGCATGTCGGCTGGCGCTTCCTTGCCTGTGCCGATGGTGCCGCCCTGGAAGGCGAGCCCCGTGAGCCACGAGCCGGCGGAGCGCCGCTGTATGTAGCTCTGCGTGAAGGCGGCAGGGTAGGAGAAGTGGCGGTAGTTGAAGGCATAGTAGGCCGCCACGTTCACGACGCGCATCTCGGCATCTCCCCGCTCCAGGTGGAAGATGTCTGTGCCAGCCTCCGCCCCGTTCCCCTCTGCCCAGCTCCTTTGCAGGTCGCCCGAGTGCGAGCTGGCCCGCTGGTAGCTGGCATCAAGGCTGAAGCGCGCGCTGTAGAAGTTCACGTTCAGCTCATAGTCCTGGTAGCTGCCGAAGAGCTTCATGGGGTTTAGTGCCATGGCTACGGACAGCCCCTGGTAGCTGACCGCGAAGCTGACGGTCATCTTGTTGTTCGCATAGAGGTCGGCCTTCGACTGCACGCCGTTCACCGTTCCCCGGGCGTGAAAGCTGTTGCCGCTCAGGTTGGCGCGCATCTTCAGTGTCAGCCAGCTGTCAGGCCGCACGATGTAGGCCGAATCGTAGCTCGAGGGATTGTGGAAGCGGGCCAGCAGGTCGTTGACTTCCGAGACGAGCCTGCCCGCCCATGTCTTTTCAATCCCTGCCATCCGCTCGTCTTGTGCCTGTGCGGAGGCGGCCACCCAGACAGCCATCAGGACTGTCAGCGCAAAGGGTCTTCTCATGCCTTCTCTGTTTTCTGCCTGCAAAGATACTTAAATTGGTGCAGAGTACCAAACGTAACCGCATAAAAAAGGGGCAACGGCATCACGCAGTCGCCCTCTCTTCCACTTAATGATAAAAGTATTTGATTGATTAATTTAGTTACGTAATCTCCTTTTATCCCATACAACTTGCCATAAGTGGCATTTACACTTTGCAAAGATAACATTTTTTTTCTTGAAAACCGCCATTTTGTGCAAAAATTAAGTCAGAACAGATGCTTTTAACATTTATTTAACACAATTTTGGCGTTTTGGCGCTTTTTCTGCGTGTGGAATGTGATTTTTTGTTGTACCTTTGCATCGCAAACGCATGAACAAATGGTTTATAAATACGACTTCCTGGTGATAGGTGCCGGCGTGGCCGGCATGAGTTACGCCCTGAAAGTGGCCCGGGCAAAGAAAGGCCGCGTGTGTATCATCTGCAAGACCTCATTAGACGAGGCAAACACTTCGTTTGCCCAGGGCGGCATAGCCTCTGTGACCAACTTGGAGCTTGACAACTTCGACAAGCACATTGAGGACACCATGATTGCCGGCGACTACATCAGCGACCGCCAGGCCGTGGAGCAGGTGGTGCGGCAGGCGCCCGGGCAGATTAGGGAGCTGGTCGACTGGGGTGTGCAGTTCGACAGGCGCGCCGACGGCCAGTTCGACCTGCACCGCGAGGGCGGCCACTCTGAGTTCCGCATTCTGCACCATGCCGACGACACGGGCGCTGAGATTCAGCGCGGGCTGATGGAGGCCGTGCGCAACTGCCCCGACATTGACGTTAGGGAAAACCACTTTGCCGTGGAAATCATCACCCAGCACCATCTCGGTGCGCGGGTGACCCGCCGCACCCCTTACATCCACTGCTATGGCGCCTACGTTCTCAGCCCCCAGAGCCCTACCGTTGACACCTATCTGGCCAAGGTCACCGTGATGTGTACCGGCGGCTGCGGCGCGGTCTATCTGACCACCTCTAACCCGGTCATTGCCACCGGCGACGGCATTGCCATGGTCTACCGCGCCAAGGGAACGGTACAGGACATGGAGTTTGTGCAGTTCCACCCCACGGTGCTTCACACCCCCAACGAGACCCACCCCGCCTATCTCATCACCGAGGCGATGCGCGGCTACGGCGGCATACTGAAGCTGCCCAACGGCGAGACGTTCATGGAGAAATACGACGACCGCCTCTCGCTGGCACCGCGCGACATTGTGGCTCGCGCCATCGACAAGGAAATGAAAATCCACGGACTGGACCATGTGTGCCTTGACGTGACCCACAAGAACGCCGCCGAGACGCGCCGACACTTCCCCAACATCTATCAGAAGTGCCTCTCCATTGGCATCGATATCACCACGGACTATATCCCCGTGCGCCCCGCCGCCCACTATATGTGCGGCGGCATCAAGGTCGACCTGAACG
>JAFLSH010000033.1 GCA_022511055.1 Prevotella sp.
TTTGAAAATTACTCCGTGAGTTTCGGGCAAAACTCACGGAGTAATTTTTCTAAAGCGGTGCTTTTTTCGGCTAAAGTGCCGCTTTTTTCCAAAAAGTCATGGAGTTTTTGGTCGAAAAGTGCCGCTTTTTCCGGCCAAAGTGCTGAGTTTTTCGGCCGAAAGTGGCGAGTTTCCCGAAAAACGTAGGGGGCGAGGGGCGATGGAGGCGGCGAGAGTGGCAATTTGTAGCGAAACACGGAAGAAAATCTGCTTTTTCTTTGGCGTTTCGGCCGATTTAGTGTAATTTTGCAACCAAATTAAATCAATCAGCAATATGGATGAACAACTGAAACAGATTGGCGAAAGACTGCGCGGACTGCGCGAGGTACTCGACATTCCCGCCAGCGAGATGGCAGAGACCATCGGCATCGACACGGAAAAGTATGAAAAGATAGAACAGGGCGAACAGGATATCACCATATCAAACCTGATGAAAATCGGGCATAAGTATGGGGTCAGCGTCGAGGAGCTGATGTTTGCCGAAACGCCCCACATGAAGAGCTACTTCGTGGTGCGCAAGGGGCAGGGCATGTCGGTGGAGCGCACGAAGGCTTACAAGTACCAGAGCCTGGTCAGCGGCTTCGTCGACCACAAGGCTGATGTGTTCATCGTCACCGTCGAGCCGAAGCCCGGCGCGCGCACCGTCTACAAGAACTCGCACAAGGGGCAGGAGTTCAACATGGTGCTGGAAGGGAAAATGGAGCTGTTCCTCGGCGGCAAGACCATCACGCTGGAAGAGGGCGACTCCATCTATTTCGACTCCACCAAGCCCCACGGCATGCTGGCCGTCGGCGACAAGGCGGTGAAAATCCTCGCATTTACGGTCGATTAAAAAGTTTAGGCAATGGTAGAAAGATTTTTGAAAAAGACCCACTTCGAGTCTGTAGAGGATTACAACAACAACCTGGAGTTTATCATCCCCGAGAATTTCAACTTCGCATACGATGTCATGGATGCGTGGGCCGGCGAAGAGCCTGACAGGCTGGCGCTGCTGTGGACCAACGACCAGGGCGAGGAAATCAGGGCGACCTTTGCCCAGCTGAAGGAGCAGTCGGACCAGGCTGCCTCGTACCTGCAGTCGTTAGGCATCGGCAAGAACGACCCCGTGATGCTCATCCTGAAGCGCCGCTACGAGTGGTGGGTGGTCATGCTCGCGCTGTGCAAGATTGGGGCCATCGTCATTCCCGCCACCCACATGCTGACCAAGCACGATATCGTGTATCGCAACACCCGCGCCTCGGTGAAGGCGCTCATCTGCGTCGATGATGAGTACGTGGTCAGCCAGATTCAGGCAGCCATGCCCGAAAGCCCCACCGTCAAGGTCTACGTGACCGTCACCGACAACGGCAAGCCCGTTCCCGAGGGCTTCCACGACTGGCAGGCGGAGTGGCAGCAGGCACCGCAGTTCCAGCGCCCCGCCTTCGTCAACACCAACGATGACACGATGCTCATGTACTTCACCTCAGGCACCAGCGGCGAGCCGAAGATGGTGGCCCACGACTATCTCTACGCCATGGGGCACCTGTCTACGGGCGTGTTCTGGCACAATCTGCACAAGGATTCGCTCCACCTGACCGTGGCCGACACGGGATGGGGCAAGGCCGTGTGGGGAAAGTTCTACGGACAGTGGTTTGCCGGCGCAACGGTCTTCGTGTTCGACCACGAGAAGTTCAGCGCTGACACGCTGCTGCGCCAGATAGAGAAGTACCGGGTGACCAGCTTCTGCGCCCCGCCGACCATCTATCGCTTCATGATACGCGAAGACCTGTCGAAGTACGATTTGTCGTCGCTGGAATACTGCACCACCGCCGGCGAGGCCCTGAACCCCGCCGTGTTCGACAAGTTCCTGGAGAAGACAGGCATCAAGATGATGGAGGGTTTCGGCCAGACGGAGACCACCATGACCCTGGGCACTTTCCCGTGGATGCAGCCGAAGCCCGGCTCGATGGGCATCCCCAACGCCCAGTACGACATAGACCTCATCCGCCCAGATGGCACCTCGTGCGAAGACGGTGAGAAGGGCGAAATCGTGGTGCGCATCACTGACCGCAAGCCCATCGGTCTGTTCAAGGAGTACTACCGTGACCCGGAGCTGACCCGCGAGGTCTGGCATGACGGTCTGTACCACACGGGCGACATGGCCTGGCGCGATGAAGACGGCTACTACTGGTTTGAGGGGCGCATTGATGATGTCATCAAGAGTTCCGGCTACCGCATCGGCCCGTTTGAGGTGGAGTCGGCCCTCATGACCCACCCGGCCGTGGTGGAGTGCGCCGTCACGGGCGTGCCCGATGACATTCGCGGCATGGTGGTGAAGGCCACCGTAGTGCTGGGCAAGGAGTGGAAGGATAAGGCCGGCGAAGCCTTGATTCAGGAGCTGCAGCAGCACGTGAAGAAGGAGACCGCCCCCTACAAATATCCCCGCATCGTGGAGTTCGTCGATGAGCTGCCGAAGACCATCAGCGGAAAAATCCGCCGCGTGGAAATCAGAGAGAAAGACAATCAGAAATAAGCCTCACGGCTTCACAGAAAAAGCACAGTCAGTTCGGCCTCCTTATGCAGAAACCGAACTGACTGTGCTTTTTGCAGTAATATGGTCAAAGTTCACAATCGCACCTGTGCCAACAGCCTGCGCCATTGCTATTCTTCGCTGATTTTCAGCAGGTTTTTCGCGATTTTATCCTTGTATTCTTTTTTCAGTTCATCGGGCAGGAAACTGCTGTCAATGAAAGTGTACCACTGGGGGGCGGCCTTGATGAATTTCTTAAAGACATTAGCAATCACCTTATCGTCAAGCCCACTCGCACTCATGGCCCTGACAAAATTCTGGCGGCAGACTTTCCGCTTCCGCCCGTCAAGTGTCAAGGCAAGTTCCTCGGTATCGGCCAGCAACAGATGCACGTTCAGCAAATCATAGGCCGGGGCAAGCTCATACTGGCCGGGCAGCTTGCTGAACAGAGAGAAATTCTTCAGATGCATATCGGAGTTGCCTGTCAGCCATGAAAACACAACGATTTCCCAATAGTTGACCAAATCAAGTTGCGGAGTGGAGGAATATTGTCTGATAAGTCTGGCAATATTCTCATACGAAGACTTGTATTTGTCTGCGGCCACCCTCTGACTTAGCTGACACGCATCTTCCATCAGATATTTAGTACCGTCATCTCCACGGTCTATGCGGCGGGTAATATAAGTCAGTTCGCCATCGCTGAAGCGGATAAGCGTATGGGGAACAACATTGATTTTGGCTATCGAGGCAAGGTGCATGGTAAGGTCTTCGTCTTCCGGCAGCCAAGGATATGCCTCTGTCTTGGGCTTGAGAATGTAGCGCCCCCAAAGACCTACAATCGTCAGGCGGTCAGGTGCGTCTTTGCCTCCCCTGTTTATGTCCATGGAGAGTTTCGGCTGAACACCCGTAACGGTAGTCTTGCTATGCACAATTTCCCTGCCCAGTTCGTTAATGTTCGCTCTGGAATATGGCAACTCTGGTGCCGCAGGCATACCAAAGAACTTCTTGGCACAGGCAGGGTGAAAGTCTGTCTGCCCCTTATCCAACGCCCGATAACAATAAAGACACTTGCACATTATCATTCCTCCTCGTCTTCCAGCCCAACTATTCCAACAGCCCCAATGCAGTCCTTGCAACAAGTCATCAACAAAGCCATGCGGTCGTTGGCGTTGATTTTCCAGTTCTTGGTGGTAATCTCGAGCAACCACCCTTCAGGAATCAGCCCATCGAAGAAAGGGAACAGCACGTTTGAGTGATAAGGCTGGTCAGTCAGCGGAAAGGTGAGGCTGATGGGTACTGCTTCCTCCAATGCCAAATAGGCCGTGTCATAAGTGAAAGTGTAGCCGCTATCATCCTCAACCAGCTGGCCTGCCACAGTGTCCCGATACAGCACGTTGGCCTTTCTCATAGCTCAACGCCTCCTTTCTCCTGGCGAATCACTCCTAACTCTGAGCCGAAAAGGGCCAAGACACAGTTCACCTTGTCCATTCGGAGTGTCTTTTTGCCCTGTTCCAAATCGCGCACAAAACGTATGCCTACACCCGACTTGGCCGAGAGGTCTTCTTGGGTCAATCCGTACTGCTTTCGCATGGTCTTCACATATTGTGAGAGTTTGTTGGGCTCTGTCATTGCTATTGCCATATTGTTTACGCCGCAAAGATAGGAAAAAATATACTATATTATATCTTTTCGGGTATAATTTTAACGATTATTATACGTATTATACCCTTTCGGGTATGATTTTGTGTATATCAACGGCCATTATACCCAATAAGGTATAAAAACATCTGCACGGCTGCATACATGCTGCAAATGTATGCATTTTATATCATTTTAATGAACTGGCATGCAATATATGAATTATATTTCGTAATTTTGCACCAGATTATAAGATTGAACGGATAAGAATGATGAAACGAATCGTTGTCAAGGTAGGCTCTAACGTGCTGACACGAAGCGATGGGAAGCTCGATGTCACCCGGGTGTCGGCACTGGTCGACCAGGTGGCATGGCTGCGCCGGCACGACTATGAGGTGATACTGGTGTCGTCAGGTGCCGTGGCCTGCGGGCGGCGGGAGCTGAAGACTGACCACTCGCTCGACTCGGTCGAGCAGCGCCAGCTGTTCTCCGCAGTGGGGCAAGTGAAACTGGTGGGGCTCTACTATGACCTGTTCCGCGAGTTCGGCATCCATGTGGGGCAGGTGCTGACCATGAAGGAGAACTTCGAGCCCGGCGAGCAGTACGAGAATCAGCGCGCCTGCATGACAGTCATGCTGGAGAACGGCGTGCTGCCCATTGTCAACGAAAACGATACCGTGTCAGTAACCGAGCTGATGTTCACAGACAATGATGAGCTATCGGGGCTGATAGCCGAGATGATGAAGGCAGAGACACTGATTCTGCTCAGCAACATTGATGGCATCTATACGGGGCATCCCGATGACCCGCAGTCGGAACTGATTCGCTCCGTGGCGGCCGGCACAGACCTCAGCCAGTATATCAAGGCAGAGAAGAGCGCCTTCGGCCGTGGCGGCATGCACTCCAAATACCACACTGCCAGCCGGGTGGCACAGGGTGGCATCCGCGTGGTTATTGCCAACGGCACACGCGACAATATCCTCATCGACCTGATGGAACACCCGGCAGAAACTCCGCACACGGAGTTTCTGACTTAGCCAACACCTTCCCTGAAGGGAAACAAACCTGAATTGTGGTTTCTAAGACTTGAAGATGGAACTGAAAGAGACTTTTGAACGCGTGAAACGGGCCAGCAAGAGCCTGGCCCTGCTGGGCGAAGAACAGCGCAATGCCGTTCTGCTGGCCGTGGCCGATGCCATTGTGAGTAACAAGGCGAGAATACTCAGGGCAAATGCCAGAGACCTGGCCAAGATGCCGAAGGAAAACCCGCTCTATGACCGTCTGCTGCTGACAGAAAGCCGGCTGGAAGGCATTGCCGCCGATATGCGCAACGTGGCCGCCCTGCCCTCTCCGCTTGGGCACGTTTCCATGCAGAAGACACTCCCCAACGGGCTGCGGCTCTGCCGGGTCAGCGTACCCTTCGGGGTCATTGGCATGATTTACGAAGCGCGCCCCAACGTGACATTCGATGTCTTCTCGCTCTGCTTCAAGAGCGGCAATGCCTGTGTGCTGAAAGGCGGCAAGGATGCTGATGAGTCGAATCGCGAGGAAGTGGCAATCATCCATGAAGTGCTGGCAAGGCACGGCATATCCACTGATGCAGTGGCGCTGCTGCCGGCCACCCACGAAGCAACTGGCGAGATGCTGGGAGCCGTAGGCTACATAGACCTGTGCATACCCCGCGGCGGCCGGAAACTCATAGACTTTGTGCGCGATACGGCACGCGTGCCGGTCGTAGAGACAGGTGCCGGCGTGGTCAACACCTACTTCGATGCAGAGGGTGACCTGGAAATGGGCAAGGCCATCATTCTGAACGCCAAGACACGCCGGGTTTCGGTCTGCAATGCCCTTGACTGCCTCATCATACACCGCGAGCGCATCGGGGAACTGCCCGCGCTGTGCGAAAAGCTCGCCGGTGAACACGTTACCATCTATGCAGACACGGAAGCCTACCGAGTGCTGCACGAGAGTGGCTACCCCTATCTGGAGCAGGCCACGGAAGAGAGTTTCGGCACGGAGTTCATGGACTACAAGCTGGCCGTAAAGACTGTCGGCTCAATAGATGAGGCGCTCGGACACATAGACCGCCACGGCAGCGGCCACAGCGAGGCCATTATCACGCAGAACGAGCAGACTGCCCGCCAGTTCCAGGCCCGTGTCGATGCTGCCTGCGTCTACTGGAACGCCCCTACCAGCTTCACCGATGGGGCGCAGTTCGGGCTGGGTGCAGAGATAGGCATCAGCACCCAGAAGCTGGGGCCGCGCGGCCCCATGGCACTCGAAGAAATCACCACCTACAAATGGATAATCGAAGGGCAGGGGCAGACACGCCCATAGGCAGGTGGAACAGCAGGCTGATAGTCATCACAAGGCACGTTAAAGGATATGCAACTATCCATTAAGAAAACAAAAAGCATTAAAATGAGGAATATCTTCATGACTTTGGCGCTGCTGGCAACATTCCCCTGCGGCGCACAGAAACTGAGCGGCATGTGGACTGGCGTATTGGAAGTGGGCGTTCAGAAGCTCAGCATTGTATTCAGCCTATCGCAAGACGAAACGGGCAATGATGTGTGTACCCTGTACAGCCCAGACCAGGCGGCGCTGAGCATAGCAGCCACCATAAACCATCTGTCGACAGACTCCATAAACGTCAGCGCGCCGACTATCGGCATGGTGTATGGCGGAAAGTTATCAGCCGACACCATCAGGGGAACGTTTGAGCAGAACGGGCTGAAACTGCCATTGGCATTGGGAAAGAAGAACAGGCCGCAGACACCTATGCCGAAATTTCCCTACGCAACGGAGGAAGTAAGTTTCGTGAACAGCGGGGCTAACGCCACACTGGCAGGTACGCTCACCTATCCCGTTGGGTATGAAACGGGAAAGAAAGTGCCAGTCGTGCTGCTTGTCACGGGGAGCGGACAACAGAACAGAGATGAGGAACTATTCAACCACAAGCCGTTCCTTGTCATTGCCGACTACTTTGCCTGTCACGGCATAGCCACACTGCGGTATGATGACCGTGGCTTTGGTAAGTCCACGGGCGATGCCAAGAATGCTACCACGCAAGACCTTGCTGAAGATGCCAAGGCGGGCATCAGTTTTCTCCGCGAGCAGGGTAAGTTCAGCAACATTGGCGTGTTAGGGCACAGCGAGGGCGCATCCATTGCGTTCATGCTCGGCGCAAAAGGCATGACAGACTTCGTGATAAGCCTTGCGGGAATCGGCGTGAAAGGCGATACAGCGCTGACAGCACAGGTAAACCGAATGGCCGAGCTGATGGGAGTGCCGGCACAGATTACCAACACGGAGCAATACCGCGTGAACGCCACCCTGATGGGCAGTCCGTGGCTGGCTTTCTTTGTCGACTACGAGCCGTGCCCTGACATTATGGCTACGAAATGCCCTGTCATGGCGCTCAACGGCTCGAATGACGTGCAGGTGATTGCCTCCCTAAACCTTGAGGGCATACGCCGCTGCCTGCCGCCCAACCGGCGGAACGTGATAAGGGAATATCCCAGCCTGAATCACCTTTTCCAGTCCTGTGACACAGGGTTGCCTAACGAATATGCCAACATAGAGGAGACCATCAGCCCCACGGTGCTGAAAGACATGGCGGAGTGGATAGCAGAAGCTCTGGCGGACTGAAGCCAAAGCCATTCTCAGCAGGCAAAAAAAATAGCTGACACAGACGAAAAAACTGCCTGCAAAGAGTGCTATTTGGAAAATAATGTGTATCTTTGTGGCCATAAAAACTTCAAAACAAGAGTAACAGTTATTTTTTATTGATTATGAAGATATTAGTATTGAATTGTGGTTCATCCTCTATCAAGTACGCACTGTACAATATGGAGGATAAGAGTGTAATGACCTCGGGTGGTGCCGAGCGTGTAGGTCTTGACAACGCCTTCGTGAAGGTAAAGTTAGCCAACGGCGAGAAAAAGCAGATTATGCATGACATTCCCGAGCATACCGAGGGTGTGAAGTTCATCTTCTCACTGCTGACCGACCCGGAGATTGGTGTCATCAAGAGCCTTGATGAGATTGGCGCCGTAGGCCACCGCATGGTGCATGGCGGCGAGAAGTTCAATCAGTCAGTGGTGCTGACCGATGAGGTACTCGATGCTTTCCAGGCTGTCTCTGACCTGGCTCCCCTGCACAATCCCGCCAACCTGAAGGGCGTGAATGCCGTGAAGGAGCTGATGCCGGGTCTGCCCCAGGTGGGCGTGTTCGACACCGCCTTCCATCAGACCATGCCCGCCAAGGCATATATGTACGCCATTCCCTATGAGCTTTACGAGAACTACGGTGTGCGCCGCTACGGTTTCCACGGCACGAGCCACCGCTATGTCAGCGCCCGCGCCCTGGAGTTCCTGGGCATGCAGCCAGAGGGCACGAAGGTGATTACCTGCCACGTGGGCAATGGCGGCTCCATTGCGGCCGTTGTCGATGGCAAGTGCGTTGACACCTCAATGGGTCTTACCCCGCTGGAAGGTCTGGTCATGGGCACCCGCTCAGGCGACATAGACGGCGGTGCTATCACGTTCATTGAGAAGAAGTGCGGCTTAGATGCCGATGCCATGTCAGACCTGCTCAACAAGAAGAGCGGCGTGGCTGGTATCACGGGCGGCAGCTCAGACATGCGCGACCTTGAGAACGCCGCCAAGGCCGGCGATGAGCGCGCCAAGCTGGCTCAAGACATGTATTTCTACCGCATCAAGAAGTATATCGGTGCTTACGCCGCAGCCATGGGCGGTGTTGATGTCATTGTCTTCACCGCCGGCGTTGGCGAGAATCAGGTTTCCATGCGCTCAGAAGTCTGCAAGGGTCTGGAGTTCCTCGGCGTGAAGTTCGATGAGCAGAAGAATCAGGTACGCGGCGAAGAGGCTATCATCTCGGCCGATGACTCGCAGGTAAAGGTTGTGGTTATTCCTACAGATGAGGAACTGATGATTGCCACGGATACCATGAACCTGCTGAAGAAATAAATGCCTACGCGCCAAAAAGTGTGCTATAAAAAATTGTCGGTAAGTATTTTCAAATACTCGCCGACTTTTGTTTAATACCTGAAGGTTATTCTTAACACTTCCTCTACATGGCAATACTCTCCCCAACGATTTGACCAGAAAACGATAAGACAGAGACGACAACATGAGTGTAGACAAGATAAAGGGCTATGGCCTTGCGGCCTTTGCCGCTGCTGCATACGGTAAGCCATCTTACACGTAAGGAAAATGTTCCCCCGGCACAGGCATCACTGATTCGCAGTAAGACAAACTGCATGGCAGATGCGAAACACCCACGCCCCGCCTACTCTATGGTCTTATAGAGTGTCGAGGCATTGTGCCGCTGTTCCAGCAAGTCGCGGATTTCCTGGTCAGTGACGAGGTTGAAGTCACCGGGAATGGAGTTTTTCATGGCGGCAGCGGCCAGCGAGTAGTTCAGCTGGCGCTGGTTGTCGCCTGGGAATGCCTGAATGGCATGGAGATAAGCCCCCATGAAAGCATCGCCCACCCCCACGGGGTCGACCACATCTGGAATATCCATGATGGGTGCCTGCAACAGCTCACCGTCTTTCCAGAGCAGGGCAGTCAGGGTGTGGTGGTTGGAACTGACAATGTTGCGCATGCCCATCAGCCAGCTCTTGCAACGGGGATACTGGGCGTGCAGCTCATCAAACCACTCGCCGTACTCCCGCATCTGCATCTTGAAGTTTGAGTCGGTGGCGGTGAAGGGCGGCTGCGGGTGCTGGCTGACAAACTCGAACTCTATGGCATCGCCGAACATCATATCGCAACGTGAGAGCATGCGGCTCAGTGTCTGGCGCGGGTCTGCACCGTAGCGCCACAGGTTTTTGCGGTAGTTGATGTCGAAGGACACGGTGATGCCCATCTCATCGGCTATGTCGAGCGCCTCAAACGTGGCATCGGCTGCCTGCTGCGAGATGGCGGCGGTGATGCCTGAGACCTGAAAGACAGTAGCCCCGCGCAACACCTCGCGCCAGGGAATCATGCCCGGTCTGAGGTCATAGTAGGCAGAGTTGTCACGGTCATAGATGACCTTGGCGGGGCGCATGCCTGCCGCCGGCTCGAAGTAATAAGTGCCTATGCGCTGGCCGGCGTAGAGTATGTGGCGGGTGTCGACCCCCAGCTGCGCCAGGCACATGGCGCCGGCATGCCCCACGGGCGTATCGGGCAGGCGGGTGATGTAGGTAACATCTTCGCCCAGCGTAGCCAGCGAGACGGCCACATTGGCCTCGCTGCCGCCGTACTTGCTCGTGAACATATCGCCCTGTGCCAGCCGCTGATGGCCAGTCTTTGAAAATCGGAGCAACAACTCCCCGAAAGTAACAATCTTTTGCCTTTTCATTTTTCCTTTGTTTGTGTTTTCTGCCTTACATCTGGCTGACCCCCTCGACATACTGCGACATAAGCAGATGCTCACCATCCCAGACCACGTAGCTGAAATGCGTAATCCAGTCGCCCAGTATCATCATGCGCGCCTTCTTGGCCGTCTTGCCTGAAGCCGCAGAGCCGCCGGCCGGCGTGGGCCGCGAGAGCAGCAGGTCTACCTCGATGTGGCGGTGGCCGTAGATGAAGTAGTCAATGTTGGCGTGTGTCTGCATGTAAGCCTTGGTAAACAAGACCAGCGGCTCGCGGTCTTCACCCATGAAGGGGTCAGTGCCCTGCCCCTCATGCTTCAGCCGGCTGTGCTTGGCCCAGTTCAGCCCCAGCCCTATGCCCCAGTAGGGGTGGAGTGCCGAGAACGCCCACTGGCAGAAGCGGTTTTGGAACACGCGCTTCAGCAGCTTGAACGACTTGTCAGGGTCGCCCAGCCCATCGCCGTGGGCCAGAAAAAATATCTTGCCGTAGATTTCGGTGGTCTCGGGCTTCTTGTGCAGAATGACCCCGCACTCCTTTTCCAGATATTCGTAGGCCCAGATGTCGTGGTTGCCCGTGAAGTAGTGGACTTCGACCCCCATGTCGCAGAGTTCCGACAGCTTGCCCAGAAATCGGGTATAGCCCTTGGGCACTACGTGGCGGTACTCATACCAGAAATCGAACATATCGCCCAGCAGGTATATGGCCGCCGCCTTCTCCTTGATGCTGTCAAGGAAACGGACCAGCCGCCGCTCCTGCATGCGCTGGTGCGGCACGGCCAGCGAGCCCAGATGGGCATCGGACAGGAAATAGACGTTTTTCATAACTCCCATACCGTCAACCTGTTAATAGTCAAAGCCGAGTTCCACCTTGGCTTCCTCTGACATCATCGACTGGTCCCATGCCGGCTCGAACACCAGGTTGACATTCGCGCCTTTCACGCCTTCCACGCTTTCCACCTTCGTGCGCACATCTTCCAGAATGAAGTCGGCAGCCGGGCAGTTGGGGGCCGTGAAGGTCATATCGAGGTCGACGGTAGTGTCTTCGCGCACATCTACCTTGTAAATCATGCCGAGGTCATAGATGTTCACGGGTATCTCCGGGTCGTAGACGGTTTTCAGCACATCGACGATTCGTTCTTCTATCTTTGTCTTTTCTTCCTGGGTCATTGCGTTGCTTTGTTTTTGTTTTCCGCCCACAAAGATAAGCAATAATCTTGGAACGACAAAACAAAAACCGCAAAACTTGGCGCGAAAGCGCCGCCAGCCGACACAGCAAACAGCCCGCCCGGCGGTGCGGCACAGCCAAATGTCTTATACAAATGGGTGTTTTCTTTGTCAAAAAGCGAACTTGGGCTTGGCAGTCTCGAAAAAAAGTGTTTCCTTTGCAACGTGAACGGAACGAGACCCATACTGACCATCACCGGCTCCGACTCCACGAGCGGCTCCGGCATACAGGCGGACATCAAGACGATTTCCGACTTGGGCGGCTATGCCGTGACGGCCATCACCTCCATCACCGTGCAGACGACACTCGGCATTCAGGCGTTCTACGACCTGCCCGCCCGGCTGGTGGCCCAGCAGATAGAGGCCGTGATGAACGACGTGCAGCCGCAGGTGGTGAAGATTGGCATGGTGCGCACCCTGGAGACGCTCGACGTGATAGTCAGCGCGCTGGAAAGATACCGCCCCCGCCATGTCATCTACGACCCAATCGTACTGTCGAGCCGCGGCGATGCCCTGGTCTCCGAGACGGTCATGCAGGCCATCCGCCAGCGGCTGCTGCCCCTCTGCACACTCATTGTTCAGCTCGACGAGGCGCAGATGCACGGACTGGCCAACCGCTATGCCAGCGCCGTGGCTGTCTATCTGGGCAAAGGCGAGACGGCCGAGCAGGCGCAGGCACTGGCCAGGGCCTACATCAACACGCAAATCGTGCGCGCCGGCGACCTGCAGGGGCGCGCCTCTGAACTCTACAACGAGTTCCTGGCCGCCGTTGGCAGCCAGTTCCGCCAGAACAGCGACGTGCATTACTACGCCGACCGCCTGAACGTGAGCCCCCGCTATCTGGCGCAGGTGACGAAGCGCATCAGCGGGAAAGCGCCGAAGACCATCATCGACGAACACCTGACCCGCGAGATAGAGCTGCAGCTCAACACGACAGACCGCACCATACAGGAGATAGCCTACGACTGCGGATTCTCATCGCAGGCACACCTGACCAAGTTCTTCAAGAAGCAGCGGGGCAAAAGCCCCACCGCCTTCCGAAAAAGCCGTAAACCGTAAACAATACTCAACAATAAATTTCAGGAAATGAACACACAAAACAGACAAGAACTGAACAGAAACCTCGCCCAGATGCTGAAGGGCGGTGTGATTATGGACGTGACAACCCCCGAGCAGGCCCGCATAGCCGAGGAGGCCGGAGCCTGTGCCGTGATGGCCTTGGAGCGCATTCCCGCCGACATCCGCGCGGCGGGCGGTGTCAGCCGCATGAGCGACCCGAAGATGATTCGGGGCATACAGGAGGCCGTTACCATACCGGTCATGGCCAAGTGCCGCATCGGGCACGTGGCCGAAGCACAGATACTGCAGGCCATTGAGATAGACTACATTGACGAGAGCGAGGTACTCTCGCCGGCCGACAACATCTACCACATAGACAAGACGAAGTTCGACGTGCCCTTCGTCTGCGGTGCGAAAAATCTGGGCGAGGCGCTGCGCCGCATAGCCGAGGGAGCTACCATGATTCGCACCAAGGGCGAGCCGGGAACGGGCGACGTGGTGCAGGCGGTCAGCCACATGCGGCTGATGCAGAGCGAGATACGCCGGCTGGTCTCCATGAGCGAAGACGAGCTGTTCGAGGCCGCCAAGCAGCTGCAAGCTCCCTACGAGCTGGTCAGGTTTGTACACGAGAACGGCAAGCTGCCCGTGGTGAACTTCGCCGCCGGCGGCGTGGCCACGCCCGCCGATGCCGCGCTGATGATGCAGCTCGGCGCAGAGGGTGTCTTCGTGGGCAGCGGCATCTTCAAGAGCGGCAACCCCGCCAAGCGGGCGGCAGCTATCGTAAAGGCCGTGACGAACTATAACGATGCGAAGATGCTGGCCGAACTCTCCGAAGACCTCGGCGAAGCGATGGTGGGCATCAACGAACAGGAAATAGAGCTGCTGATGGCAGAGCGCGGGAAATGAGAATAGCGATACTGGCTCTTCAGGGCGCGTTTGCCGAACATGCGCAGATGCTCAGCCGACTGGGCGCTGAGACCTTCGAGGTGAGGCAGCCGGCCGACTGGCGGCAGCCCAAGGACGGGCTGATTATCCCCGGCGGCGAGTCGACCACGCAGATGAAGCTCCTGCGCGAGCTGGGGTTAGCCGAGGCCGTGAAGGCCGACATTCAGAGCGGGCTTCCCGTCTTCGGCACTTGCGCCGGCCTCATTCTGCTCTCCGCTTCCCACCTGGGCACTATGGACATCGAGGCGCAGCGCAATGCCTACGGCCGGCAGCTCGGCAGCTTCCACACCGTACAGGACATTGCCGAGATAGGCCCTCAGGTGCCGATGACCTTCATCCGCGCACCCTACATCAGCCGCGTGCAGGGCGAAGCCCGCGCATTGGCCGAGGTCGACGGGCGTATCGTTGCGGCGCGGCAGGGCCGCCAGCTGGTGACGGCCTTCCATCCCGAGCTGAACGCCGACACACGAGTTCACGAGTACTTCCTGCGCATGACGGTCTGACGCCTCCGTGCGTAGCCATAAAGGAACAGGAGTTAAAGAAGTTAGAGAAGTTAAAGGAGTTAAGCCATATGTTTTGCGCCGCATTTTTTTGTGCAAAAAAGCGGCACTTTAGCCGAAAAAAGCGGCACTTTAGAAAAATTACTCCGTG
>JAFLSH010000034.1 GCA_022511055.1 Prevotella sp.
CCGTGAGTTTTGCCCGAAACTCACGGAGTAATTTTCCTAAAGCGGTGCTTTTTTGCCGAAACTCATGGAGTTTTTTACCCCATTTTCAGGCTTTTTGCCTTATTTCATCATCACTTTCTTACCTTTGATAATGTTCAGACCGCGTTTGGGGGCGGAGAGGCGACCGCCGCGGAGGTCGTAATACACGCCATATCCATTTTCTGCCTTTGCACCCTTTATTGCTGTCGGGTCAAAACCTTGCAGATTCCAGAAATTCTTCCAGATATTAGCATCCTGATATGCTGATAGTGCTTCTTGGGGAACATAAACATTAAGATTCATATATTGTTCATTAGTAAAATTGCTTGAAAAAGAAGTATAATATACGTTGGGGGGAGTTGGATTAAGGGAATACAACTCAGCAAGTTTATTGCAGCCATTAAACACGTCAGCCCCAATCATGCCAACAGAACTACCGATAGTCACACTTGTTAAATTACTACAATTCCTAAATGTATTTTCCATTATATCTGGAACAGAATTGCCAACAATCACAGTTGTTAATTCTGTGCAACCCATAAAAGCCCTACGGCCTAAAAACGTAACGTCATTGGGAATCACTACACTTGTCAGCCCTGTACACCCTTCAAACGCTTCATCCCCAATAGAAGTGACAGAGCTGGGAATGATTACATTTGTAAGTTTTGGGTTGTACCCAAATGCGCCGTTCCCTATTTTTGTAGCGGAATTAGATATTGTCAAATTGTTCAGTTCTGGGCAACCGCCAAACGCATTATCCCCAATAGTAATCACGGAGTTTGGAATGGTTAGATTAATTAATCCTGTGCCTACAAATGCACTTTTTTCTACATCAGTAACGGAATTTGGAATCGTCACACTTGTTAAGTCTTCGCAGTACATAAACGCATTAGCGTTTATTTTAGTGACATAGTTACTTATTGTTAGTTCTTTTAGCGTTTTTATATGCGCAAATGGCGAATAACCATTAAAACGCTCTGCCGTGTATGAGAGGTTTCGCCCCAAATATAATGACACAACGGGACAACCTGTAAACATACCATTATTACCAACATTACCACTATTCATTCCTATGTTTAAAACTGTTTCTCCATCTTCTATTTTGATACGCTCCAGTTTTGGGCAGTTCCGAAACGCATAGTCCTTAATTGAAGATATAGTATTTGGTATCGTAATGCCTGTCAATTCCAAACAATCGAGAAACGCATAAGATGCAATTTCTACAACGGTCAATGTTCTGTTATTGTAGCTGACAGTTGCAGGAATTTCAATGTCGCCTTCGTAGGGGCCAGCCGGCCAATTGACACCATTGTTTGAAACTGTACACGTGAGGTCGCTGAACGATATTACATCATAATAAATGCCATCAACCTCAAAATCATAAGCCGATACGTTTGTGCTGCCCAATAGGCATACCGTTGCAAGTAGTAATTTGAGTAAATTTTTCTTCATTGTTGATTTTCCAAATCTTTGCCTCCGCGACCTCCCAACTTTGGCATTTCTTAGAAAATGGTGTTGACGGAACTATACAAAAAAAGCGTGGAAGTCCATACCTGTCACTCATTCCACACTCTGAGGCTTCTCGCATTGCCCATCTTGTTTGAACGAGCAACGCAGAACCCACGCCGATAAGTTTATGCAATCTTCCATATATACGCCACATCCCTACGCCATGCCATATCCATAATATGGGCATGGCTGTTGCATGAATGCGTGTAGTCAAGGATATACATAACTATCCCATGAGCATCTACTGTTGCTATGTCCTAAACAAGATTGAAATTTTGCGAGAATTTCAGAGTGTCAAGAACAAAGCGCATTGTAAACGCTTTCCTAATATAGTGACCCTCTTTCCCTCCCGACTTTCGCCGCAGCAGGGAACAAAGTCCTTTGCCACAGCTCGGCGTGAGTAAGCTGAAAGCCTTTGCTGGCGGGCGCAGACAGACGCTTCTGTCGCACTTTGCCAAGTTTCAGCGCTGAGAATCAATGCAAAAGTAATCATAATCTGTGATTTTTACCCCGCAAAAAGGTTAAAAAAAGATAAATTTCGGGAAAAGTGGCGCCGAAAAGCCCCAAGTGTCTGCCGCTTTGCCGAATTTATATGCCTTTGAATGGAATGCCGACCGCCGCCCAGAAACGCCATGACTAAAACGATTACGTAAAAAAATACGCCAGATTGCTTCGTAGTCTCGCCCTTTTTCCGTACCTTTGCAGAAAACAACCAACTAAAACAATTCTACCCAATGAAAAAATTATTTCAGATGATGCTCTTGGGGCTGCTCTTGTCTCCCGCCGTCTACGCAGATGGATGGGATGAGGCAAAGTATCGGCAGATAGAGCAAAGCATTCAGGCTCCGCGGTTTGCGGACCAGGTTTTCCTGATTACAAAGTATGGCGCGAAGCCTGATAATCAGGTGGACAACAGCAAGACTGTGAAGCAGAAGGCCATGGCCAACCAGAAAGCCATTCAGAAGGCTATCGACCAGTGTTCAAAGAAGGGCGGCGGGCGCGTGGTCGTGCCTGCCGGCTGCAAGTTCCTGACTGGAGCCATCGAGCTGAAGTCCGGCGTAAACCTGGAAGTGCAGGAGAACGCCGTGCTTGAGTTTGTGTTTGAGCCAGACCTCTATCCCATTGTCGAGACCTCGTGGGAGGGGCTGGAGTGTTTCAACCTGTCGCCCTGTATCTATGCCTTCAAGGCCAAGGATATTGGTCTGACCGGCAAGGGCACCGTTGATGGCGGCGGCTCGCGCGACACGTGGTGGCCGTGGTGCGGTGCGCCGAAGTACGGCTGGCAAGAGGGCATGATTAGCCAGAAGATTGAGGCGCGTCCCCGGCTGCTGAAGAACGGCGAAGACGGCGTGCCGATGTATGACGAACAGGGAAAGCGCACGCCGGAGCGTGTCTTCGGGCCGAAGGATGGTCTGCGCCCCCAGCTGGTCAGCTTCAACAAGTGCGAGCGCATACTGCTTGAAGATGTAACGCTGCTGCGGTCGCCGTTCTGGGTGATTCATCCCCTGCACTCCACTGACATCACCGTGCGCCGCGTCAAGATGATTAATGACGGCCCTAACGGAGATGGCTGCGACCCTGAGTGCTGCGACCGTGTGCTGATAGAAGACTGCTTCTTCAACACAGGCGATGACTGTATCGCCATCAAGAGCGGCCGCAACCGTGATGGGCGCGAGCGCAACATGCCGTCGAAGAACATCATCATCCGCAACTGCGAGATGAAGAACGGCCACGGCGGCGTGGTGGTAGGCTCGGAAATCTCTGGCGGCTGCCAGAACGTCTACGCCCATGACTGCGTGATGGATTCGCCCAACCTCGACCGTGTGCTGCGCATCAAGACAAACTCATGTCGCGGCGGTATCATCGAGAACATCAACATGCGTAACATCACGGTGGGTCAGTGCGCTGAGGCCGTGGTGAAGATAAATCTTGACTACGAACACAACGAAATCTGCTGCCGTGGCTTCAATCCCACGGTGCGCAACGTCAACGTGGAAGATGTTACCTGCGAAAAGTCGAAGTACGGCGTGCTGGTCATTGCACTTGACACGGTGTGCAACGTCTATGATGTCAACATCAAGAACTGCCGCTTCAACGGTGTGGCCCAGGGCAACAAGATTACGGGCCAGACACGCGACATCCACTACGATAATCTGTTCATCAACGGCTCGCTGGCCCTCACCGAGATGCCCTATAAGCACTACTCGGAGTGGCTCACCTATTCAGAGATGAAGCGCGTGCCAAAGTCTTATCTGCTCGACTTCTCGACAAAGCCCAAGTGGTCGTATGTCATGGGCATCGAGCTGGAGAGCATGCTCGACACCTATCTGCGCTACGGCGGTGATGACATCCGCAAGTATTGCCAGGAGTACACAGACACCATGATTAACGAGAAGGGCGAGATACGCGGCTACAACATCCTGGACTATAACCTGGATAACATCCGCACCGGCCACTTCGTGACCCGCATGTATCAGCAGAATGCCGAGGCCAAGAACCTGAAGGCCATGCAGACCATGATGCGCCAGCTGCAAAACCAGCCGCGCACCAAGGCTGACAAGGTGTATTGGCACAAGGCCATCTATGCCTATCAGGTGTGGCTCGATGGCATCTTCATGGGGCTGCCCTATCGCTGTCTGACCGCCCCCATCGCTGCCAAGCCCAATGAGGTCAAGGCCATCTATGATGATGCGGTCAATCAGCTGAACGTCACCTATCAGCGCACACTCGACCCGAAGACGGGGCTGAATCGCCACGCATGGGATGAGACTTGCAGCACCTTTTGGGCCGACAAGGAAACAGGACTTTCGCAGCACTGCTGGGGTCGCGCTCAGGGCTGGTACACCATGGCGCTCATCGAGGTGCTTGATGCGCTGCCAGAGTCGTATGCCCGCCGCTCGGAAGTCATAGACCTGTTGCAGAAAGACCTTGATGCCATCCTGAAATGGCAGGACCAGAAAAGTGGTGTGTGGTATCAGGTCATGGATGCGCCCGGCCGTGAAGGCAACTACCTGGAGAGTACTTGCTCGGCCATGTTCACCTACGCCCTGCTGAAAGCCTACCGCAAGGGCTACGTCGGTGCTAAGTATCGCGATGCCGGCATCCGTGCTTATCAGGGCATGATTAACAACTTCATCCGCGTCAATGCCGACAAGACCATCTCGCTGACCAGCTGCTGTTCCGTGGCAGGTCTCGGCCCGGCGGTCACGCCTGAGATTGAGGCTGCTATGAAGAAGGTGAATCCCAAGGGCAGTGTCAAGGAAAACCGCCGGCGCGATGGCAGCTACAGCTACTATCTGTCAGAGCAGGTGCGTGACAACGATGCCAAGGGTGTGGGGCCGTTCATCTGGGCATCGCTCGAGATGGAGATGCTGGGCTATGACACCGGCAACACCACCGCAGAGATTAACCGTCAGGCTGTCGTCAGCCGCAACAACCCTATCGTCAGTGAGGCCAATCCCTTGGCCTCACTGACCGTAGGTAATGGCCGTTTCGCCACGACTGTTGATGTAACGGGCATGCAGTCGTTCCCTTTTGAATATGGGGCAGGTGTGCCCCTGACAGCCATGTCCGAGTGGGGCTGGCATAAGTTCGAAAACACCGGTGGCCTGACACCGTCTGAGTCCGAAAAGTCGTATGACTTCGGGCGTGGGCATCAGGAAGTGTATGCCGTTGAGTACAAAGCGCCCTCCAGCTCACCGCAAGGCGAGGTTACCGAGCGCAATGTGCAGGCTACACAGTATTTCCGTGTGAATCCTCACCGTCTGAATCTTGGTGCCATCGGCCTGCAGCTGCTCTCTGCCGATGGTCGTGAGATTGGCCTGAAGGAACTTTCAGGCATTCGCCAGGAACTGAAGCTCTATGATGGTATCATCGAGTCGCAGTTCGAAGCCGGCGGCTCGCCCGTCAACGTAACCACCGCAGCATTGCAAGACCGTGATGCTGTACTTTACCGCATTAAGACCCCGCTGCTGAAAGACGGCAGCGCGCGCGTCAGCATCCGTTTGCCCTATCCTACAGGCAAGCATGCTGATGATGCAGCCGATTGGTCGTGCCCGGAAAGGCACACCTCTCGCATCGTGGCAAGCAATGACCAGTCGGCCATCATCTGCCACACCCTCGATAGCACCAGCTATTATCTGACACTCCGCTGGGAAGGCGTGGCCAACCTTGCCGAGTGTGCCCCCCATCAGTTTGAAATCGTTGCCACAAGCGATGTTCTGTCGTTTGAAGCTGAATATACGCCAGTAGATGGCGCTCCCGCGGCTGACACTCAGGCCGCCCTGCCCAGTGAAACCCTTGTCTTCGACCAGCAGTTGCGCGCCGTCATCCGCGCGTGGAATCACTGGTGGCAGCAGGGGGCTATTGTCGACTTCTCCCAGTGTACTGACCCGCGCGCCAAGGAACTGGAGCGGCGCGTGGTGCTGTCGCAGTATCTGACACAGGTGAACTGCGCCAACAACATGCCGCCGCAGGAGACAGGCTTGACCTATAACTCGTGGTACGGCCGCCCGCACCTGGAAATGACATGGTGGCACATGGTGGATTTCGCGCTGTGGAATCGCCCCGAGGTCGTTGCCCAGGTACTCGACTGGTACAACACGGTTGCCTACCCAGAGGCTAAGAAGATAGCCCAGCGCCAGGGCTTTAAAGGCATCCGCTGGATGAAGATGACTGACCCCTGGGCCGGTGAAGCCCCGTCGAATACGGGCTCGTTCCTGATTTGGCAGCAGCCGCACTATATTTACATGGCTGAGGAGATGTACCGTGCCAACCCGACTGCGGAAACCCTGCAAAAATACGGTCGGCAGGTGGAAGAAACGGCGGAGTTCATGGCAGACTTCGTGAGTTATGACAAAAAGTCGGGGAGATATTACCTGAACGGTGCCACTGCCATGCAGGAATCCCTGTCGAAAGACTTCAGCTATAACCATCCCTTCGAGCTGGCCTATTGGCACTACGGCCTGACCGTGGCCAACAACTGGCGCGAGCGGCAGGGCAAGGAGCGCAATGCTCTATGGGATAAGATAGTCGGCAATCTCTCACCGCTTCCAGAGGCTGATGGCATCTATACCGCCGGCCTGCAAAAAGGCCAGTCCACGGAGCTGAAGCGCTTTGACCCATTCGACACCGTGGGCGGCGGCGCCTCGGCCACTTCAACCGAGACTTTTGCCGAGAAATGTCGCAATGACCACCCGGCCGTGCTTGGTGCTTTCGGGCTGTTGCCCACTCCTAATGACTCCCGCCTGTTGTCACGGGGAAAAATGGATAAAACCCTTCAGTGGGTCATGCAGAACTGGAACTGGAAAACCACCTGGGGCTGGGATTATGGCATGGTGGCCATGACTGCCGCCCGCCTTGACCAGCCGGAAACGGCCTTGCAGGCTCTGCTCATTGACACGCAGAAGAACACCTACCTGAAAAACGGCCATAACTTCCAGACCCCTGACCGTCTGCGCCTCTATCTGCCCGGCAACGGTGCCCTGCTCACTGCTGTCGCCATGATGTGTGCCGGCTGGGATGGTTGCGAGCAGCCGCACAACCCCGGATTTCCGCAAGACGGCACATGGAACGTGCGCTGGGAAGGGCTGAATCGCATGCAATAGTGAATAAAAACCAGACTTACACATAAAAAACTAATTAAAAAACATCAAACTATGAAGAAAAGTCTATTATCTATTTTGCTCACGGCCGCAGTTCCCATGCTGATGGCCTGCACCATGTATGACAATCCTGTTGTCGCTGATGATAGTCAAGACCCGGAGGAAGAAGAACCCGTGATTGACGAGACACGGGCACCGGCTTTCCCCGGCGCTGAGGGTCACGGCCGATACCTGACAGGCGGTCGCGGCGGAAAGATTGTGCATGTCACTAACCTGAACGATAAGGGAGAGGGCTCGCTCCGTCAGGCTGTCTCTGGCAATGACCCGAAGATTATTGTCTTTGATGTGGCTGGCGTGATAGCACTGGCCAGTGACCTGACCATTGGCGAGAACACCACCATTGAAGGCCAGACTGCTCCCTATCCAGGCATCACCCTGCGCTACCGCACCATCCGCCCGGGTGCAAACAACATCATTCGCTTCATCCGTGGCCGTCGCGGTCAGGAAAAAGACGTGAACGATGGTGCTGATGCCATTTGGCAGCGGCAGAAAAACGGCATCTTGCTTGACCACTGCTCGTTCTCGTGGTCTATTGATGAGGTGGCTTCGTTCTACGATAACAATAACTTCACCATGCAGTGGTGTACCATCAGCGAAAGCCTCAACAATGCCGGCCACGGTAAGGGTGCCCACGGCTACGGCGGCATCTGGGGCGGCAAGTTGGCCTCGTTCCATCATAATCTCGTGGCTCACGTCAACAACCGTGCCCCGCGCTTCAACGGTGCCCGCTATGAGTGGGGTGGCTACACGAAGAACAGCGAGTATGAGACCTACCAGTGGGAGAACTACGTGCAGGCTGAGATTGTAGACTTCCGTAACTGTGTCATGTTCAATTGGGGCAGCGGCAATGGCTGCTACGGTGGGCCTGGTGGCGGCTACATTAACATCGTCAACAACTACTACAAGGCCGGCCCGTCTACCACGAACAAGACCCGCGTAACTCAGATTTCTGTCAACACGGCCGACAACTCAACATCTACCACGCTGAATGGCATGACCAGCCGTTACTTCATCGAGGGCAACTACGTGACTGCCGCTGGCGAGAATGCTGCTAACTACGATTGGCAGGGTGTCATCTATGATGGTGGCGTATTTACCATTGATGGCGAGCGCTACTCAAAAGACCCCAACCACTTCTATGGCAGCCAGGTGGAATACAAGAAGAACACTTCTGGTGTTGACTGCGTGCGCATCAAGTTAGATGAGGCTGTGCCAGCCGGCAAGGTAACTACCCACACTGCCGAGACCGCTTTTGAGAAGGTACTCGACTATGCCGGTGCTTCCTTCTGGCGTGACAATGTTGATGAGCGCTATGCCATTGAGGCTCGCACGGGCGAAGTGACTTATAGCGGCTCTGTCACGAAGAAGAAGGGTATGATTGACATCGTGGCCGATGTCAATGGCTACACTGAGGCTGACTTCGGTACGGGTAGCCGCCCGGAAAACTGGGATACTGATGGTGATGGCATGCCTGACTATTGGGAAATCGCCAATGGCCTTGACCCCAACAATCCCGAAGATGCCAATCTCTACACTTTGGATAAGCATGAGTTCTATACCAACATTGAAGTCTACTGCAACAGTCTTGTTGAAGACATCATGAAGGCTGGCAACGAAGATGCAGAGACCACTTTCAATGAGTACTATCCGCGCATCAAGATGGCTGCCAAGAAAGAGCAGTAAACGTATGGATAGAAATCGGATAATTGCCTTGGTCTGTTTTTGCCTGTTCATTGTCGTTCAGGCAAAAGCAAAAGGATTGTCACCCTATGACCTGAACCAGCCTGTTGGCTGGGGTACGGTCGAGGGTGGCATCACGGGCAGTGGTGATGAGAATCCTGTCACCGTGACTACGCTGGAAGAACTGGTGAGTGCCATGGCCGGAACTGCCCCAAGGACTATTTACATAAAGGGTACTATCGAGTTTACCGAACTTGTTAACTTCCAAGATGTGGAAAACAAGACCGTCTATGGTCTGCCGGGCTCTGTATTGACCAATCCAACCCATTCGACTAAGGTTAGTGACAGCGGCATCATCGGGCTGAACGGTTGCCGGAATATCATCTTGCGTAACCTTACCTTCAAGTCGGCCGGCGCTTATGACATGGATGGTCGTGACAACCTGACATTGTCAAGGTGTGAGCATATCTGGGTAGACCACTGCGATTTCCAAGATGGTGTCGATGGTAATCTCGATTGCAACAACGGCTCCGACTACATCTGTGTCACTTGGTGTCGCTTCCGCTATTTCATTGCGCCGTGGCCCGGTGGGCCTGGTGGTGCTAATGACCATCGCTACACCAACCTCTGGGGCGGTAGTGACAGAAGCGAGGCGAGAGATGGCGGCAAGTTGCGCACTACTTTCGCCAACTGTTGGTGGGATGAAGGCTGTCGGGAGCGTATGCCGCGCATCCGCTTCGGGCAAGTCCACATCATGAACTGCCTCTACAGTAGTACTGCTACAAACTATTGTGTCGGTACGGGCTACCGCTGCAATGCCTACGTTGAGAAGTGTGCCTTCACCAGTGCCCAGGCTCAGCGGACACCGTGGCAGAACTATGCCACGTCTGGCAACTACACGGACTACAACATCACCATGACCGATAATCTTGGTGCTGCTGATGTACAGAGCCGTTCCGGCAACATCGACTACTTTATGCCCACCAGCCATTACAGCTACAAAGCCTATGATAAGAACTTGGTGGAGCGGGTGGTCAGCAACAAGGCGAATGGCGCTGGTGCCACGCTGTCTATCGGCGAGCATGAGCCTTTTACTACGGCACCGTCTAAGGGCGGCAGGCGCAAATGAAAAATCATGAAAAATTTTCTTAACCCATTTAATATTTACTAATTATGCACACAAAACGATTGAAACTATGCTGTGTTCTGATTCTGGCTCTGTTAGGATTGACACAGACGGCAATGGCTGTTGCCCCCAATGGCCTTAGTGCCGTTGCCGACAATCAGGAGGCTGCTGATGTGACTGCCATCTGGGATTTCCAGAACGTGAATCCCGCTTCGCTCAGCGGTGTCGGTATTGAAGGCAGTACGGGTACGGTGGCTTCTACCGTAGAAGGCATCGAATTGACTGTAGATGCCACGGCTGGTAAGCTGAAGCAGCGCGACAGCGATGCCCAGTTTAACGAGAACACCATTATTCGCGTTCCCGTGAAGAACGCCGGCGATGAAGTAACCGTTGTCAGCTATCCTGGTTACCACAACTACACGATAGCAGGCGTGGCTGCTGAGGCAGATGCCACTACTTACACAGCAGTGGCTGCTGATGCAGGTAATGGCTATGTGGAAATTGTAGCAACGGGCAGCGCTTATCTCTATTCAATCACGGTTGTCCAGAAAGCACCGAAGCCGCTGTCTACGCTCGACAACGAGCCTGCCACGGCAACCTTTGCTTTCAACACGGGTACTGAGGGCCAGAAGGCTGACTTCGGCGAGGCTGACCGCTATTTTGTTACAAGTAAGGTGACTTACGGCAGCAACCTCGTGCTGAAAGGTCTTGACTCCAATGGTATTGGCCAGACTCAGTTCGACCCGCTGACTCAGCAGAACGAAGGCGAGAGCGGCACTGCTGCCGATGAGAGCAACGCCATCCGTTTCCTCATTCAGCCCAACTACGGCCTGACCTTCACGCCGAAGAAAGTCACGTTGAAGACTACCCGCTTCGGTACAGACAACGGTCTGATTGACCTCAGCTGGGAGAATCCAGACAAGTCTGCTGTCTCGTTAGCTGTCGGCGTGAAGCCCGCACGCAACAACGAGACCGTCAACCACTCCGCCCTGTCATACGACATTGAGGGCGCAACGCCGGCTGAAGGCACATGCGGCTTGCTTATCAACCTCTACCACTTGCAGAACGGCAAGCAGATTGGCTTTGCCGATGTGGTCATCGAAGGTACGCTGAGTGGCACGGAGAAAGAGGTGCCTGTTCTTGCAACGCTGACTATCAATGGCACGGAATACCTGGCCGAGAAGCTCTTCGGTGATGCCTATGAGGCTACACTCGAACTTTCTAAGAAGGTCAGCATGGTTAGCGAGAGCAATCCCGTTACGGCTACGGCCAAGAAAGGCGAGCTTGGCACCATCACCTATGTGGGCGATGACACGCAGTGCGCCGTGACCGTACCGCTGACCTTTGGCGAGACTGCCGTGGAGTATGTCCTCAATATTGTGCAGAAGCCAGACTTCAAGCTGACCTATATCGACACTGACAAGCAGACCGTGCTGGGTGAGTTCATCCGCGAGAAAGACGAGCCCATCGGCAGCTTCGATATCGACTTTGCTACTGCAACCGCTTCTGAAGGCACTAAGGTGCGTGGCTGGTTTACCAAGACCATCGGCGATGTGAAGTACACCGTCAATGATGTCGTTACCGGCGATATGGCTCTCTATGCCGTAGCTACGGAGATTGAAGAAGTGAGCAACTTCAAGAAGTACACCTTCGATTTGACCAGCCAGCTCTTCGACCCCGCTGACCATGAGGCATTCAATCCCTCAGGCAGCTACTACTGGCATGACAAGCAGCACGGCTGGGCACTCAGCGATGGTGTCAAGATTGACTTGCTCGTTGGCCCGAAGGCCAGTGTCTTTGTCACGCTCTGCCGTTACGGAAGCGCCAACGACATTGTGGTTACCGATGCTGCCGGTCAGCAGCTTGGAACGCTGCCCGGTGTCAACACCGAAGAGGTCGATGGCGAGATTGTTGCCTTCAACTATGAGGGTGAGGGTGGCACTATCACGCTCAACTTTAGCACTTCCGGCGAGATGTATCTCCACGGTGTGCGCATTGTGAACACCGCTGAGACTAACTATGCAAGTCAGGGCAACTGGTACTTCGTGAAGCCTGGTGATGCCAGCAGCTTCATCGATGTTCTCGATGTCGTGAACGGTGCTAACGCCTCCAAGGATGCTGAGCGCTCTTACATCTTCTTGCCCGATGGTGTCTATGACCTCGGCGAGACCGTCAAGACAGGCATCAGCGGCCACAATATCTCCATCATCGGCCAGTCAGAGGAGAACACCATTATCCGCACCGCTCCCGACAAGTCTGTCGAGGGGCTTGGCAGTGCTGACATGTTCAGTGTCAGTGGTACTAACCTCTATCTGCAAGACATTACCCTCCATAACGCGCTCGACTACTATGGCGCGCTCGGTGGCGGTCAGGTCGGCGGTCGTGCTGCCGTTATGCAGGATAGCGGTAACCGCACTGTCGGCAAACGTGTAAAAATGCTCTCTTATCAAGACACCTATTACAGCTCAAACTCTGCCATGCAGTCATATTATGAGGATTGCGACATTCACGGAACAGTCGACTTCATCTGTGGCGGTGGTGATGTGCGTTTCCAGAACACCATTATCACACTCGAGCCGCGTAGCCTTGATGGCTCAGGCAGCCGTACCGTCGTTGCGCCCAGTGGCACCGTCAAGTTTGGCTATGTCTTCGATGGCTGCACCGTTGTTGACCTTGCTAATGGTAAGGGTAACTGGAATCTCGGCCGTACTTGGAACAATCAGCCTATCACAGTCTACCTGAACACCACGCTTGATGAGAATGCCCGGAAGACCCTCGTCAGCAGCCGTTGGACTGAGAAGGGCATGAACAGTAAGGACCCCGTTCAGTTCGGTGAGTATAACACCATGGATGTCAATGGCCAGAATATTACCCCGCAGAGCAATATCATTCACTCTCATGGTGGTGATTTCGAGACTATTCTCACGGCTGACCAGGCCGCTGGCTACAGCTATCAGATGATGTTCTCCGAGAATCCTGACAAGCAGTGGGATCCCGCATCGCTCACCAAGCAGGTGGCAGCTCCCGCCAATGTGCAGTTCGATGGCACTACCCTGACTTGGGATGCTAATAGTGAGGCACTTTGTTGGATGATTCTGAAGAACGGCCAGTTTGAAGGCATTGCCACCTCTAACAGCTATGTGGTCGATGACCCCGCTGCCGTCTATGCTGTCCGTGCTGCCAACCAGATGGGTGGCTTTGGCGAGGCTTCGTTTGCAGATGTTACCGTCACGCTGTCTCAGGCCGGCTATGCCACATTCTACGACTCTAAGTGCAGCTTTGCATTGCCGGAAGGCCTGAAGGCTTATGTCGTTACCGAAGGTACTACCGATGCGCTGACCTATGAGGAGCTGGCAGGTGTCATCCCTGCTGGCACTGCAGTCATGCTCGAAGCTGTCAACCACAAGGCCGGCCAGTACACCCTGTCCGTCACCGCTGCTGAGGCCGCCTACACTGGCGCTAATCTGCTGAAGGGTAGCGATGCTGGCACCGTGACCTACGCAGACAATGAACAGAGCCTGTATTACAAGCTGGCTTACGGCCATTCAGGTACTGATAAGGCCAAGGTGTTTGGCTGGTATTGGGGAGCTGCCGATGGCGCTGCTTTCCAGATTGAGGCTCACCGTGCTTGGCTGGCTATTCCGCAGGCTGCCGCCTCCAGAATCGGCTACGGTCTGGAACCCGGCAACACGACAGGCATCAGCCACTCCGTTGCCGATGGCACTGACAACGGCGCGTATTACAACCTGCAAGGTCAGCGCATCGCTGCCCCCTCGAAAGGTCTGTATATCCGCGACAACAAGAAAGTTGTCGTGAAGTGAGAAGAAGTAAACAGAACTTGCCCGAATGGTGTTCCGAGTGTGGGGCACTCCGGGCAAGTTTCAAGGTAATCATCAAATAAAGAACGTTACATTATGAGCAAAGCAAAATTCATGGTCTGCCTGCTGCTCGCCTCTATGGCGCTCGCGGCATGCACCAAGATAGATAATCCTATCTACGATATACCTGCCGACCTCGATGACCCGCAGGAAGAGGTTACCGACCAGCCTGCCAATGCACGGGGTAATGCCGCCAACAGTTAGTAATAACGGAGAAGGCGAACATACTTGTTGATACAAAGTGTTTCCCTTTTGCAGAGCAAAATGAGCAGCAAATTCAATCGCTGCTCATTTTTTTATTTGGTTAGAAAGCACAGCCCAAAGGGCCTCGCCGAGTCCGACGACATAGCGGGGAATTCATAACATGCGCACTTCCATAAAAGTTTTGGAAAATATGCTCGACTATACATAAATATTTGTAAGTTACTGAAACATAATAACTTGTAGTATGTATAGCGCTTTGCTTGCTACCCCAACTATACATACTTTTCGCTGTTTTCATGTTATTTTCTACACTTTAGGATTCCGCT
>JAFLSH010000035.1 GCA_022511055.1 Prevotella sp.
ATAGTAGCTAATCAAACTAAACACCCCACACCCTCAACACCCCCGACACCCAAACTGGGTGTCGGGGGTGTTGAGGGTGTGGGGCAACTAACGTGTTTTCCTACTATATATACGCGCGCGTGAAATTGGGCTGAATGGGTGCAGGGTGGGTGGAATCGGCGGCGGTTTCGGGGGTAATAGCCAGCGGATAGGGTGAATTTAACAGATGTGGCAGGTTTAGTAGGTATAGTATGGGAGTTTTGGGAAAAACTCACGGAGTATTTCCCGAAACTCACGGAGTAATTTTTCTAAAGTGCCGCTTTTTTCCCAAAACTCACGGAGTAATTTTCAATACTCACGGCGTTTTTTGGGGAAAAACGGTGAGTGTTGGCAGATGAAATGGCACTTAGACACTGACATCTGCCTTAATGTGCGGATGCGGGTCGTAGCCCTCCAGCCGGAAGTCCTCGTAGCGGAAGTCGAAGAGACTCTTCACGTCGGGATTGAGAATCATGCGGGGCAGCGGGCGCGGCTCGCGGGTGAGCTGCAGGCGGGCCTGGTCGATGTGATTCAGGTAGAGATGGGTGTCGCCCGTGGTGTGAACGAAGTCGCCCGCCGTGTAGCCCGTCACCTGCGCCATCATCTGGAGCAGCAGGGCGTATGAGGCAATGTTGAACGGCACGCCGAGGAAGGTGTCGGCACTGCGCTGGTAGAGCTGCAGCGAGAGACGGCCGGGGCCGCCCGCCGGCTCCTGGGCGGGTGAGACATAGAACTGGAAGATGGTGTGGCAGGGCGGCAGGGCCATCTTGTTGACCTCGGCCACGTTCCATGCCGAGACTATCATGCGGCGCGAGTTGGGATTGGTCTTCAGCTGGTCGATGACATACTGTATCTGGTCGATGGTGCCGCCGTCGTAGTCGGGCCATGAGCGCCACTGGTGGCCGTAGACAGGGCCCAGTTCGCCGTTCTCGTCGGCCCACTCGTTCCAGATGCGCACCCCATGCTCCTGTAAGTACCTGACATTGGTGTCGCCCTTGAGAAACCAGAGCAGCTCGTGGATGATAGACTTCAGGTGCAGCTTCTTGGTAGTCAGCAGGGGGAATCCGTCTTCCAGGTTGTAGCGCGACTGGGTGCCGAAGATGCTGATGGTGCCGGTGCCTGTGCGGTCGCCCTTCACCACGCCCTCGGTGAGAATGCGGTTGAGGATATCTTGATATTGTTTCATACGTCTTGTTGGCTGTTGATGGTTTTTCCTGTTTATGCTTTGTAGTTGAGGACTTCGGGCGGCGTGTCCGGCACGTGTGTCGACTTGATGCGCCACGGCTGGGGGTGCAGGTTGTTGGCCCGGCTGCCAATGTTCTTCGCAAAGCCTAAGGGAATGCCCAGGTAGGTCACGGCCACGTAGCCCCGCGGCACGTCGGGCGACAGCCGCAGCGCCTCGCCGCGCAGGTAGCTGATGGCCTCGGGATAGGAGAGTGGCACCAGTGGGTAGGCATTGCGGTCGAAGGCCGCCGACAGCGCCATGGCAGGGTGTGGAGCAGTGCCCTCTTCGGGCAGGCTGGCGGCCATGGCCATGCCGTCGTGGAGTATTCGCAGGTGGCGGTTGGCCGCCGTGTAGACCGAGCTGCCGTTTGTCGGCGCCGAGCTGCCGTGCTTCTGCAAGACAGCCATGAAGAGACCCTCGCCCCGGCTGATTCCGGGCAGGAATCGGTAGACGGGCTGCTGGAAGCCGGGCACCAGCGAGCCGGTGATGTTCCACTCCGGCTGGGTGCTGACCGTGATGGGCAGGGCTCCCAGCGACTCGCAAATCCAGCGCACGTTCTCCTCGTTCTCAAGCGCGTTGAAGGTGCAGGTGCTGTATATGAACAGTCCGCCGGGCCTGAGTGCCGGCCAGATGTCGCTGACTATCTCGCGTTGCAGCTGCCAGCAGCGGGCCACGTTCTGCGCTGACCACTCGCCAATGGCATCTGCATCGCGCCGGAACATGCCCTCGCCCGAACACGGCACGTCGGCCAGCACCACGTCGAAGCCCAGGCCGCTCTTCTGAAAGTCGCGGGGGTAGTTGTTGCTGACCAGCACGTCGCGGTGGCCAAACTTCTGCAAGTTCTCGGCCAGCACCTGCGCCCGCTTGCCTATGGGGTCGTTGGCCATGAGCAGACTGCCCTTGGGCAGTATCGTGCGGGCGGCCGTGGACTTGCCGCCGGGGGCGGCGCACAGGTCGAGCATGACAACGGGCTGGGTGATGAGCTGTCTCAGCACGTGGTGGATGAACATAGACGAGGCTTCCTGAACGTAGTAGAGCCCCGCGTGCAGCAGGGGGTCGAAGGTGAACGCCGGGCGCGTGGTCAGATAGTACCCCGTGTTGCACCACGGCACACGATAGTCTATGTTCAGCGGCATGTTGTAGCATTTCAGGGGGTTGATGCGTATGGTGACCGGCGGCTCTTGGCCGAGGCCGGCGAACAGACGGTCGGAAAGCGCCTCTCCCATGAGCTTGCGCGTAGTGTTGATAAACTCTTCGGGCAATAACATTTGCTTTTTCTTTAGGTTTCTGTGTGCAAAATTAAAAAAAAATTACGAACTTTGCAACTAATTTGGCAATTGTTGCGTCAAACATGTAAAAAGTAAACAAAAAACATAGCAAAAAAGACATGAAAAAGTATCTGATAACCCTGACAATGCTCCTTGCGCTCGGCGCAGGCATCAGCGCCACGGCGCAGAATACCCCCCAGGAGCAGACCGAGCTGAGCGACTCGACCAGCACCAATGCGCTGGAAGCCTACTCTGACACCACACAGGCAGCCGACCCAACGGTGGTCAGCGCCGCCCACCGCATTAATGGCGGTACAGGCGGCTCGCTCGATGAAACCATCACAGGCGGATTCTTTGATTTGTTTGGCGTGCTGACTGAGAGCGTACTGATTGTGCTGATAGTCTGTTTCCTCACCCCGGTATTCATTTTCGCCCTGATACTCTACTTTATTTTCAAGAACAGGCACGAGCGAATGAAGCTGGCCCAGATGGCCATACAGCAGGGGCAGCCCATCCCGCAGGAACTGCTGGGCGACAAAGGGGCGGCAAATGAAGACACCTATCAGAGCGGCATCAAGCAGCTGTTCCTTGGCATCGGCCTGATGATATTCCTTAGCTACATGATTGATGAAGTGGGATTCGGCATCGGTGCCTTGGTGTTCTGCATGGGCCTGGGCAAGATAGTCATTGCCCGCACCTCCGGCAAGGGCAAAGGCAACAGCGAAGAGCAAACTGACATTAACCCAACAAATATTGATAAGCTATGAGTAAAAGACTGATGCGTTCAAACGACAAGATTATTGCGGGCGTGTGCGCCGGCTTGGCTGACTACTTCGACTTCGACCCCGTGTGGGTGCGGATAGCCTACGCCTTCCTCACGCTGTTCACGGCTTTCTGCGGCGTGATATTCTACGTGGTGCTGTGGATAGTCATGCCTGACAAGAGCCTGTAACCGTAAACGGAATTCCCCTTTCCACGAAAACAGAAACCGTTGATGGGTAGGCTCAACGACATTGCGCTGGTTACGCAGGTGGCCGTGTTCCGCAACAGGCGGGCTTTCGACCAGCTGGTGCGGGAGTACCAGTCGCCGGTGCGGCGGTTTTTCCTCAACCAGACACTTGGCAATGAGGCCCTGGCCGATGACTTGGCACAGGATACCTTCCTGAAAGCCTACACCCACATAGGGCAGTTTCGTGGCACGTCAGCCTTCCTGACATGGCTGACCCGCATAGCCTATAACGTCTGGTATGACTACCGGCGGAAGGCGAAAAACGAACAAACGGAAGTGGGGAGCGGCGAGTTTGGCACGAGTGCCGTGTCCGTTCTCTCTTCTCCCGCTTCCCACACCTCGTTCAAGATGGATATCTACCGCGCCATGGCGCAGCTGACCGAAACAGAGCGCACGTGCATCACGCTGCAGCTCATAGACGGCCATCCGATAGACCAGATAGCCGACATTACGGGCATGCCCGTGGGCACGGTCAAGTCGCACTTGTCGAGGGGAAAAACTAAACTGACCACATTTCTAAGAGCAAATGGATATGACAGATAACGAGCAATTACTGGAAACGTTCTTTCAGCCGGCGCGCAACGTGGAACTGCCTGACAACGGTTTCACGCACAGGGTGATGAGACAGGTTCCGCACAGTAATGTCAAGTTGAAGAGCCGCCTGTGGACCGCGTTCTGCCTGGCGGTGGCCACGTGCCTGTTTGTGCTGGCTGATGCCTGGTCGCTGGTCGTGGAGCGGCTGCAGGCGCTGCTGACCCATCCGCCAACCCAGCACCAGCTGCTGATGCTGATGGTCTCGCTGGGCGTTATTGGCGTGCTGGTCGTCGCTGAGGTTTTTCAGCGCGAGCGAATCAGCTGGCCTTTCTCGTCGAACATGCCGTAGGTGGTGCGCAGCACAATGAACTCGGTGCGGCGATTCAGCTGGTTGCACACCTCTTGCTGTTCGTCGTCTTTCAGCGACTTGATGAACTCTTCCGTCAGCACGTCGCCCTCCTTCAGCCACGGGTATTTCTCGGTCAGCTTCTTCTTGACCGTCTTCGGCTTCTCCTTGCCGTAGCCCACGGGCGATAGTCGGTCTTTGGCTATGCCGTGGGCTATCAGGTAGTCTACCACGGCCTCGGCGCGGCGCTGGGTCAGCCCCTTGTTGTACTGCGCAGAGCCCCGGTAGTCGGCATGGGCAGACAGCTCGATGGTCACGTTGGGATTCTCGTCAAGCAGCTTAATCAGCTCGTCAAGCGCAACGGTCGACTCGGGCCGCAGCGTGGCCTTGTCGAAGTCGTAGAAGATGTTGTCAATCAGCACGGGGGCGCTGATGCTGGCCAGCGGGAATTGCAGCACGTACTCCTCTGACTCCGTTACCGTGTCTACGCGCAGCTCCTCCTTGTGGTTCAGGTAGCCCTTGCAAGTGCCTAAGAACACGTAGTCCACACCGGGTTCTATCTCCTGTACGAAAGAGCCGTCGCCCCGCACACTCAGCTTAACGTTGGTGCCGTCGTTGCCCACCATGTAGACCTGGGCGGCGGGCAGCTCGTAGCCCTCTTGCTCGTAGACCCAGCCCTTCACCGTCTGCACCACCTCTGACTTCTCGAATGAGTAGATGTGGTCCCAGCCGCGGGCATCGCCGCGGTTGCTCGAGAAGTAGCCGCGGTTGTTGAATCCCTCGAAGGTCATGCCGAAGTCGTCGCCCGCCGAGTTCAGCGGAAAGCCCGGGTGTTCAATCGTGTAGGCACGGCCGCCGGCTGTCTCTTCTTCGCCCGCGGGGCGGGCTATGTAGATGTCCAGTCCGCCCATTCCGGGGTGGCCGTCAGACGAGAAATAGAGGTCGCCGTTGGGGCGGAAGGTGGGGAAAAGCTCATCGCCCTCGGTGTTAATCGGCGCGCCGAGATTCTCCAGCGAGCCCAGACCCGCCGAAGTCAGTTGTACCCGCCAGATGTCGTAGCCGCCCAGTCCGCCGGGCATGTCGCTGACGAAATAGAGCCACTGGCCGTCGGGCGAAACGGCGGGGTGGGCGAAGGTCGAAAGGGTGTCGCGGGTAATGGTCAGTTCGCTGGCCTTGCCCCAGGAGGCATCGCTGCGCTGGGCGGTGTAAATCTTGGCATAGCGGGGATAGTCGGGGTCGGTCGTGCAGCGTGTCAGGTACATGGTCTTGTTGTCGGGCGAGAAGGCGCAAGCCCCCTCGTCTTGCACGGAGTTCAGCTCCGTCTCTATGGGCACAGGCTTGCCCCATTTGCCCTTCTCGTCTTTCTGTGCGAAGAAGATATCGCCGTTCTTCATGCCCGTAATGCCGCTCAGCTCGTCGCCCTGCGCCTGGTTGCGGGTCGAGGTGAAGTAGAGCTGGTCGTAGTTGTCGCCAGAGAGCATGGGGGAGTAGTCGGCACGGCGCGAGTTGAAGGCATCTATGCGCTTGACCGTGTACTTGGAGCCGTCTTGTTTCCATTTCGGGGCCATCCGTGCCGACTGGAGCCACTCGATGGCCAGCTGGTTGCCGGGCATGGAGTCGAGCGCCTGCCTGAGTGTCTTCTCCGCTTCCTTGTAGCTGCCGTTCTTCAGCTGCATCTGCCCCAGCCGGAGCAGGGTCAGCGAGTCTGTCACCTTGTAGCGTATGGCGTTGTTGTAGGCGGCAATGGCGCGCGGGGTGTTGTTGATGCGGCGGTAGCAGTCGGCCATCTGCAAAGCGCGCTTGCCGCGTGTCTGGCGCTCCTTGGCCGGGGTCTGCGCGTAGGCTTTCTTGTACTGGGCGGCCGCATCGTAGTATTCGCCAAGGGCATAGAACTTGTCGCCCTTCTTGACTGCCTGGTCTGCGCCGCAGGCGGTCAAGAGGGAAAGCACGATAACGGTGCAGAGTGTACGAAAGATTCTGCGCATACTTAATTATAACGGAGTGTGCGCCGATTTATTGTTTTTACGGCCGCCCGTACCGGCTTTTTTACTTGTCGAAGGGCTGGCGGTAGGTGCAGCCCTCCTTCCACCGCGAACAACCGTAGGCCGTCTTGCCTTTGATAATCACACCCTGGCCGCACACGGGGCAGGGCTTGCCCTCGGGCGAATCTGCGGCGGCAGCCTTCTTCTTTCGGCTGGCCTTGGGCTTGGCGGCGGCAGTTGCTGTCGGCTTGGCCTCGCCCCCAGCCGCCTTGGCCGTGGGCTTTTTCTTTTTCAGGTCGTCGTCGGTGGTCAGGGTAATGCGGCGGTTTTCCGTGTCGGTCATCACCTGGTGTACAATCTCGGAGACCTGCTGTTTCAGCTCGTCAATGAACAGCTGGGCATCGTACTTCCTGAGTTCAATGTCGCGCAGCTTCTTCTCCCAGATGCCCGTCAGCTCGCAGCTCTTGAGCAGCTCCTCGCGTATCAGCCCTATCAGCTCGATGCCCGTCGGGGTGGCTACCAGCCGCTTGCGCTCGCGGCGGATATAATGGCGCTTGAACAGGGTTTCGATAATGCCGGCGCGGCTCGATGGGCGGCCGATGCCGTTCTCCTTCATGGCGGCGCGCAGCGTCTCGTCTTCCACGAACTTGCCGGCAGTCTCCATGGCGCGGAGCAGTGAGGCTTCGTTGTAGTAAGGTGGGGGTGTGGTCCATTTCTCGGTGAGTGTCGGCTGGTGGTCGCCGCTCTCCCCCTTGACAAAGGCGGGCAGGGTGCGCTCTTGGGCGGCTGCGCCCGCGGGGTTGGCGAGCTGCGGGTCTGCGGTGGCCTCCGTCTCCGCCTCGGCCTGCCCCCTCTCGCCTCCCTGCTTGGTTGGCTGCGTGATGCGCCATCCGGGGTCAAGTATCTCCTTGCCGGTCACCTTGAACTCCACTTCGTCTACCCTGCCAAGCACGGTGGTGGTCGAGAACTTGCAGTCGGGCAGGAACACGCCGATGAAACGGCGGGCCACCAGGTCGTAGACATTCTGCTCTGCATCGGTCAGCCGTTGCGGAATGATGCCCGTGGGAATAATGGCGTGGTGGTCGGTCACCTTAGAGGTGTCAAAGACCCGCTTCGACTTCTTGAGTGCCTTGCCGCCAATGGGCTTGATAAGCTCGGCGTATGGAGCCACGCCCGCGAACTTCGTCTGGTAGAGGCCGTTCAGGGTCTGCGGACACTTGGGGTATATGTCGTCTGACAGGTATTGCGTGTCTACGCGCGGGTAGGTGGTGAGCTTCCGCTCGTAGAGGCTCTGGATAAGGTTCAGGGTCATCTCTGCCGAGTAGCCGAACTTGCGGTTGCAGTCTACTTGCAGCGAAGTCAGGTCGTAGAGCTGCGGCGGCTGCTCCTTGCCTTCTTTCTTCTCCACTTTCGTCACCTCAAACGGCTTGCCCTCAATCATGCCGAATGCCTCTTCGCCCTCGGCCTGAGTGGTGAACTTGCCCTTGGTGGCGGTGAAGGTGGTGTCGCGGTAGACCGTGGCCAGCACCCAGTAGGGCTCGGGCTTGAACTCCTCAATCTCCCGTTGGCGGTTGACAATCAGTGCCAGTGTCGGTGTCTGCACGCGCCCGATGGATAGCACCTGCCCTTTCTGTCCGTATTTCAGCGTGTAGAGGCGCGTGGCGTTCATGCCTAACAGCCAGTCGCCAATGGCGCGTGAGAGGCCGGCCATGTAGAGTGCCTGATAGTCCTGTTGGTCTTTCAGCTGGGCAAAGCCCTCGCGAATGGCCTCGTCGGTCATCGATGAAATCCACAGGCGTTTCACCGGGCACTTGGCGCCTGCCTTCTGCATGACCCATCGCTGTATGAGTTCGCCCTCCTGTCCGGCATCGCCGCAGTTGACTATGCCGTCGGCGGCCTGCATCAGCCGTTCCACAATGGCGAATTGCTTCTCTATGTGCTGCTCGCTGATGAGCTTGATGCCGAAGCGCTGCGGAATCATCGGCAGCTGGGTCAGCGCCCACGGCTTCCACGCCGCGGTGTAGTCGCCCGGCTCTTTCAGCGTACACAGGTGGCCGTAGGTCCATGTCACCTGGTAGCCGTTACCCTCCATGTAGCCGTCGTGGGAGCTGGTGGCTCCCAAAATGCGCGCAATGTCTCGCGCTACGCTCGGCTTCTCGGCTATGCAGACAGTCATCTTCTCCTTTTTTCTCCTTCTCTCTTTGCGGGTTGTCTTTGTATGTGCAATGCAATGAATTGCATGTGTAAGGCAACGAATTGCATGTGCAAAGCAACGAATTATATGCGCAAAGTTATGAATTATATGTGCAAAGTTACGAAGATTTTTTGAAGCACCAAAATGTTTGGGTGTGAAAATACACCATGAGCTTTGAAAATTACTCCGTGAGTGTCGCGGCTAAAGCGCCGACTTTCAGAAAATACTCCATGAGTTTTGCCCGTTTCGGCCCGATGTTGCAAGAGCGAAAAATTTTGATACTTTTCGCAAAGCCGTTTCAAATATTATCCCGTATCTTTGCATCACCAATTTAAAACAATGACATGATGAAAACAAAGAGAATGTTCTGTCTGGCTGCCTTGATGGCAGCAGTGAGTTTGTCGTTTGCCGCCTCGCGCATCGTGGAAGATGGCGGTACGGGCCCTTATAAGGCCATTATGCAAGAAGAGTCAACGTTGCAGGCGCACACCGTGTTTGTGCCGCAAGACTTGTCGAAGTTCAATGCGCAGCACCCGCTGCCGGTGCTGGTCTGGGGCAATGGTGCCTGCACGAACTCGCCGTGGGAACACTATAAGTTCCTCAACGAGATAGCCTCATACGGCTACATTGTGGTGGCTACGGGCTACATACCCATGGATGAAGAGCCCTACCGCGGCCCCATGTCGACTACCGAGCAGCAGATTGAGTCGATAGACTGGGTCTTTGCACAGAATGCCGACCAGTCATCGCCCTACTACGGCAAGATTGACCTGAAGAACATCTGCGTGGCGGGCATGTCGTGCGGCGGTTTGCAGACGCTGTTTAACTGCGCTGACCCCCGCATCACCACGCTCATGATTTGCAACAGCGGACTTTTCAATCAGCAGAACGCCAATCAGGCCGTTGGCGGCATGCCCATGCCTCCAAAGTCGAAGCTGAAGGAGATTCACACGCCAGTCATCTATATCCTTGGCGGTGAGGAAGATATTGCCTACGGAAACGGCATGGATGACTTCCATCGCATTGACCATGTACCCGCTTGTGTGGCTAATTTCCCCGTGGGTCATGGCGGCACCTACCGTCAGCCTCATGGCGGCGAGTTCTCGGTGGTGGCACTCGGCTGGCTCAACTGGCAGCTGAAGGGCGATGCTGAGGCTGCCAAAATGTTCAAGGGTGCAGACTGCGGCCTCTCAAAGCGCCAAGGGTGGACTATAGAGAAGAACGCACTGATGGACAAATAATTACGGCTTATTATCAACTGCATGGCACTGTGTCTTACGGCGTAAGGCACAGTGTTAATGTTTTATAAAAATCGCAGGTCTACAGGTCACAACCTGCGATTTTTTTTTGTACCTTTGCCGCCGATTTTTAAGAAACGAATATCTATGAACATGAGAATTTCAGCGCTCATGTTGGTCGTACCCGCAGCGATTGCGGCGAAGGCAGTGCAAAATGAGCGCACGTTGACAGTTGACGAATTGTTTCAACTGGTGGAAAGCAACAGCAAGACTCTTCAACAACAGAAGATAAGCGTAGAATTTGCTCAGAAAGGGATAGAGGTGGCGCGCAGTCAGCGGCTGCCTGATGTAAATGCTGCATTGTCGGCTTCGTATAACGGCAATGTGGTGGTGATGAATCGTGACTTTAGCCATGCCAATGGCTATGCTTCGCCGCATTTTGGCAACTCCTTTGCGCTGGAAGCCCAACAAGTGGTCTACGCCGGTGGCGCCATTGATGCTGGTATCGGCATGGCTGAGGTGCAGCGCGACATGGCTGTCAGCAGGCGGCGCTCCGTGGCTGATGCCCAGCGGTTTTTGGCGCTCGGGCAGTATCTTGACCTCTTCAAGATTCAGAATCGTATGCAGGTCTACACCCAGAACATCCTGCTTACCGAGCGGCTGATAGCTGACATTCAGGCCAGACAACAGCAGGGTATGGCGCTTCGTAATGATGTTACGCGCTATGAACTGCAACTCGAGACTCTCAGGCTGGGGCTGCGCCGGCTACAAGACCAGCGGGCCATCCTGAATCATCAGCTCTGCAACACGTTAGGACTGGCTGACACCACGATTCTGCCCGACACATCGTGCGCAGTCCTCACACCTCGGCTGACAGACACAGGCATGGAGACCGATTGGCAACAGCGCGCCCTGGCAAACAGCACGGCCGTAGAGCAGTCGCAGCTCTCGACCCGGCTGGCTCGGTTGCAGCTGAAGATGGCTAAGAGCGAGCTGCTGCCGAAAGTGGCGCTGGTGGCCGCCGACAACTTCAGCGGCCCGTTCACCTACGATATTCCGCCCATCGACAAGAATATCAATTACTGGTATGTCGGCGTGGGTGTGAGATACCCCGTCAGTGCGCTGTTCAAGTCGCACAAGAAGGTGCATCAGGCCGAAGTAGGCATTACCCGCAGCCAGCAGCAACAGTCGGTGGTGGAAGAGGCGCTTAATAACCAGATGCAACAGGCGTACACGCTCTATGAGCAGTCGTTTGCCGACCTTGACATTCAGCGCAAAAGTGTGCAGTTGGCACGGCAGAACTATCAGGTAGTGAATGACCGCTACCAGAATCAGCTGGCAATCATCGCCGATATGCTCGATGCCTCGAACATCAAGCTGAATGCCGAGCTGCAAGAGGTAGATGCCCGCATCAATATCGTCTACGCATATTACAAACTGAAGTACATTAGTGGAACATTATAAAATAAATAAAAGAATAAAACAATATGAATAAGACTGTTATCAAGAGAACGTATAATATCGTGGTTGTCGGGCTGATGGTGGCCGCCATCGGCTATGCTTGCAGCCGTTTCATCCATCTGGGCCGTGTGGAGTACACAGATGATGCCCAGGTGTGGCGCCACATCACGCCGCTGAACGCACGTGTCGGCGGCTTTGTCAGGGAAATCCGCTTTACAGACTACCAGCGGGTCAGAAAGGGTGACACGCTCGTGGTCATAGAGGATGCCGAGTACCGGCTGCAACTGGCGCAGGCTCAGGCGCAGCTGGAAGGCTCGCGCTCTGGCGTGTCGGCCGTTAGTGCCGGCATGAACACCACGGCCTCGAACATCCGCGTGGCTACGGCAGGCATAGAGGAGGCTCGCGTGAGCATGGAGAATGCCAAGGCCGATTATGAGCGCTTTTCCGCTCTGCTCAAGAGCGATGCCGTTACCCGCCAGCAGTACGATAACGCCCGCACCCGCTACGAGGCTGCCCGCGCCCGCTATGCACAGGCTCAGGGGCAGAAACAGTCGACCGCGCTTGTCGTGAGCGAACAGGCACAGCGGCTGGCGCAGACCCAGGCGGGCAGCTCTGTCGCCGAGGCGGCCGTTAATCTGGCGCGGCTGAATCTGTCCTATACGGTGGTAGTGGCTACCTGCGATGGGGTTATGTCGCGCAAGGATATTCACGTGGGGCAGCTGGTACAGCCGGGTCAGCAATTAGGCAGCATTGTTGACGATAATCAGGTGTGGGTTGTGGCTAACTATCGTGAAACACAGATGAAGCACATTGCCGTGGGCAATAAAGTCGCGTTTACGGCTGATGCCGTTCCCGGTGTCAGCTATGCGGGCGAAGTAGAGGCGATTGCTGGTGGAACGGGTTCGGCCTTCTCGCCGATTCCTGTTGATAACGCCACGGGCAACTTTGTTAAGGTCGAGCAGCGTGTGCCTGTGCGCATCAGGGTTACTTCGAGCGACTCTGAGGCCGTAAGCAAGCTGCTGGCAGGGCTGAACGTGGAGTGTGAGGTAAAGTACTGATTTGTGATTGTTCTTGTAAGCTATGTCTGATTGGAATCCAAACCAGAAGTTCGCCATGCCGATGTTCAATGCGTGGGTGCCCGAAGCCGTGCGCCCTTGGGTTTACTTGGCCTTTGCGCTTCTGTTCCAGCTTTCCGGCGGTGTCTACTTTGGCAACCTGCAGCACATGGTGGGTGCCACTTCGCTGATGCGTGAGGACATACAGCTGGTGGCTATGTTCGGTGTGGTGGGTGTCAACATGCCGTTCCCCTTCCTGTTTCGCTATAAGCTGCGCTTCACTAACAGGCAGCTGCTCATAAATGCCGCCCTGGTCATTGCGGCCTGCAACCTGCTGTGTCTGCTGTTGCTCAATGGCACTGTTACCGACCATCAGTGGCGTTTGCCTTTGCTCTGCGGCCTGTCTTACGTGGCGGGCTTCTTCAAGCTCTGCGGCACGTTTGAGTGCTTTTCTAACATTCGCCTGTGGCTGTCGCCCAAACAGGATTTTGGCATCTTTTTGCCCTCTATGTACATCATTATCCTGGGGGCTATGCCCTGCTCCAGTTGGCTGGCTCAGCAGATGACCATTGCCACCGGCTCCTGGCAGTCGGTGCATTGGCTCACGGTGGCGGCAATGCTCACGGTAGCGCTGGTGGTCTACGTTTGTACTCACCCGTGGCGCATGATGCCCAGACCGCTGCCACTGGTGTCGCTCGACTGGCTCGGGTGTTTCCTTTGGTCAGCGCTGATGCTTGAGGCAATATGGCTTTTCACTTATGGCGAACATTACAACTGGTGGGATAGCGGCTTGTGGCGTGCTGTTCTGATAAGCCTTCCGCTGACCTTAATAATCTGTATTGGGCGCATGCGCCGTATTCGGCACCCCTATATCGAGCCGGGGGTGTGGCAGCATGCCCGGCTTATACCCATTTTGGCCATGTTCTTCATCGCGGAAATCATGAGTGCCACGCCCCATGTCCTGCAAAACACGCTGACGGGCGGCATACTCCATTGGGGATTCTTCACGACCCGGCAACTCTGCCTGTTTGAGATGATAGGCTACGTGTCAGGGTGCGTTCTCACTATTCTCTGGGGAATGGGTACGCCAAACTGGGGGCGGTTGCCACGTTTTGGTTTCAAATACACCCCTTTGCTCTGTCTTGGCTTTGCCGCTCTGCTGCTCTGTCAGGTAATGATGTATTTCTATGTTTCTCCTGCGCTCAACGTAGAGCGGCTATGGCTGCCAACCGTGCTGCGCACCTTTGGCTACAGCATATTCTTCAGCACCATGACCATCTACCTGAAAGAGCTGATAGAGTTTCCCACTTTCTTTCAAGCCTTAGTCGTGTCGGGACTTATACGCAACGGGGTTGGGGAATCCATCTGCTCAGGACTTTATGGCTATGGCCTGCGCCGGCAGGTAGCCGACACACTCAGCCGTGGCATTCACACTGACTACGAGGCCGTGCTGCTGGTAGCTGTCAAGGAAATGTATGGGATTGTTTGCATAGTCGGCGCTGTCATTCTGCTGCTGATGCTCCTTTACGGTGCTATCCCTATTCGTTCCGTATTGAAACGGCTGATGCACCTGCGTAAGTCAGGCCACTATGCCACTCAATCCGCTGTCTCACCGTTATAGCCTTGCCTTAATGAGATTTAACATTAGGCGGTGCAAACTTTCAGTTGTGTTGTCGTTTAATAGACAGAAACGATAACCTGAGAATGAACTTAAAAAATATACGGAAAAATGAAACAGCTTAGAATTCTGAAAGTCGCATTCCTGATGCTCGCAGCCTTTACTCTTGCCTCGTGCAGCTTTGGCCTTTTTGACGAAGAGAAAGACAAGGTGGAGCAAGTTACGCTTTACGTGTCTGCCAAGACGGAAACTTATTATGATTTGTTTGATTCGGAAAGAGCCAATCCCATTGAGGGAATGCTAATCATGGAAAAGGGCGGCACCTATTGGAGCTGCGTTCACTTTACGACCATCACGGATTTTACTTACGAGAAAGGCTACGACTACGAGCTGTTGGTAAAGAAGACCACGCTCGCCAATCCCCCACAAGAC